>JAGXHV010000104.1 GCA_024636005.1 Bacillota bacterium | reverse complement strand
TGGATGATCTTGAACAACTGAAAAAACTCAAATCATTTTATATTGGATAGGTGAAAAATATGTATATTTACAAAAAAGATGAATGGCAACTGATCAGTTTTAATACATTGCCAGGACTAGAGCAGATGATTTGTGCATTCGATAGCAAGTTTGATCGTAACGTCATCATTTTCAATGCACCTTTAGGGACTACGAAAGCATGCTACCATTTAGAAAAACCGGATTGTGAAACGGAGACTTTGGATGCGCTTTATTCTGAAGTGGACAGCTTGGGTAATGAAGTGATTAATGAGCTGATAAAAAACGGAAAAACAATCGCTCTCAATATCAATTACCTGATTAATAGATGCGAGATGCCTGAAGATGATATTTGGGATCAAATGATCATTTTTCTTAACGAGCAAGCCGATTTTCACAAAAAGAAAAAAACCATAAATCTTTTGGGTCTTGGAGATGTGGGAAGCATGTTGACCATTGGGCTCAAACTGCTTGGTGGTGAATGTATCAGCGAAGTCGGTATCTTCGATTTGAATGACAATCAAAAGAACCGATGGGAAATGGAATTGAATCAAATCACTACTAATCCAAGTATCAGGGTAAAAGCGATTTCTTACGATCAACTTTTTGATGCGGATGTTTTTGTCTTTTGTGCGTCCAAACATGTTCCGAGAGTTGGAGAAAATGTTGAAGATGTCAGAATGGTCCAATTCAATGAAAACTCAAAGATCGTTTCTTTATACGCAAAAGAGGCAAGAAAATTAAAATTCAAAGGCATTTTTGCTGTTGTCTCAGATCCTGTGGATTTACTGTGTTTATCTGTTTTAGATGCGTCCAATAGGGATGATGCTGGCGAACTGGATTACAAAGGACTGCTTCCGGAGCAGATTAGAGGTTACGGACTTGGTGTTATGGACGGAAGAGCAAAATATTATGGCCGTTTGATGAATCTGCCTTATGACGAGAAAGGACGCGTCTTCGGTCCTCATGGATCTGCTTTGGTCGTATCCGCTGATATAGGAAAAGATGATGATGTATATTCTCTTCAACTCACAGAACAGGTTATACATGCCAATTTGGATGTTCGTGCTTTGGGGTTCAAACCTTTCATTGCTCCTGCACTTTCCTCCGGAGCGGATGCAATCGTATCCACCTTGAACGGGGAGTGGCATTATAGTGCGACATTTGTGGGTGGCATTTACTGGGGCACAAGAAACAGGCTCTCCACATATGGCACTGAATATGAAGCTTTGACCCTTGGTTCTGATTTGCTCAAACGAGTAAAACAGTCCTATCATAATTTGGAGGAAGCATGGGCACAATTGAAATAATCAATTTTGGATGCACCAATGTCAAAATTCTTCAGATGATTGAAAACACAGCTTTAGAATCGAATAAGACCCTGATGGGACAAGAAAATCCAGCATTTTTTAAGAGATTGTTATTTGTCATAGAACTGGACGAAATAGGAGAAAATTCTGAAGCGAGTGTATTTCTGAAGTCCAACCTTAAAAGTGGATACTTTAGGAACAGCATAGCTGCACTAGTAGTGCTCTCCAGTTCTGATTTATACACTAAATCGTACGCCAAAAAATGGATTTTTGTCGCCAACTCATTGGGCTGTGAATTGATTGGGCATCCAGTGCTTGAAATAACAGGTGGGTATCAAAACTTTACCACATGGTCGAAGAGCGTCGATGAACCACTTGAAACTATTGCTGTTGGACTTGTTAGATCTTTGGTGACCAGACTTGCTGAATATAAGACTTTGAAATTAAAACAATCAAAGGTTTTGGTGCTTCATGCTGGTCATAAGAAAATATCCAATACATTGATGTTGTGGGAACGCATTGAAAACAAATTATCAGAGCGCATGGGTCCGGATGTCTCCATCAAGACTCTGCATGTTGAAGAGGGTCAGATCAGAGATTGTTATGGATGTGCTTTTGAGACTTGTACGTACTATGCAATGAGTAGGAGTTGTTTTTATGGAGGTTTTGTTGTTGAATCACTTTATCCAAGTCTGGAAGAAGCGGATTATGTAGTATGGATATGCCCTAATTACAATGATGCGATATCCGCAAAATTAATGGCTGTTATCAATCGTTTGACAGCACTTTATAGAAATATGAGTTTTCATGAAAAATATATACTTGCAGTTGTCGTATCAGCGAATTCAGGAAACGATGTTGTCTCAAGTCAACTGATTGGCGCTCTGAGTATCAACAAGGGATTCAGACTGCCTCCGAGATTTGCTTTGATGGAAATGGCCAATGAACCTGGTGAGATATTTAATAGGGAAGGTATTGATTCCACAATAAACAGTTATGTCGACGATGTGTATGAAATCATGTACAAAAATATGAAGTTATTTTAATAAATTACTTTCATTTTATTTTCAATATGGTATAATAAATACAACAAAACCAGTTCACAATTGAATATGCAGTTTGAAATGAGTGATGTTGAATTAACCTGACCATTTTTTTAAAGGGAGTGATACCGCCAGAGAATTTTGTTGTATCATATAGGTTGTTGTTGAATTTAAATGATTTAGATTTGCTTATGTAAACCACATGTTTCAGCCAATGTACAGGGTCACAAGGATCCAAAGAATTGAATAGGTGATGGAAACTGTGGGTAGCAATGATTTTAAAAATTTTTAAGAGCTGGATTGTTGATGTTGTGTGAATTCTAAGAAATGGTTACTTTGACCAGATTAAGAGAAAGGGTGATTCCACCAGAAACACAAATTGAATTTATATGTTAAAAAGTTCCTCTCAAATGAATTAGAGAGGAACTTTTTTGTTTGCAAAGAGGTTGCATTGTTCCTCGTTGCGCATAGCGGTCACCATACTTTTTCTACTGTGTGGGACCGTTTTTTCAAGTTGTTTCACCAGTAGACCAATGGATTCTCTTTTGGTGTGTCGATCCACCGGACATGGACTTTTTAAAACCGGTATGTCCTCAGTCTTGATCAATCCTTTGATATCCATCTCTGTAGAATTCATAAATGGTCTGATCACATGAATATCCGCCCGAGACAAATAGGATTTATACTCAAGAGTATTTAGTTTACCAGAATAAAGCATGTTTAGAAACATAGTGGTTAGGGCATCATCCTGATGATGCCCAAGAGCCAATACATTGAGCCCTTTTTTGTTCATAGTATCCGACAAAGTACCTCTACGCATATTGGCACAGAGGGCACAAGGATTCTTTTCTTCCCTGATCTCAAAGACGATTTTTGCTATATCTGTTTTTACTATGGTATATGGAACATCAATGTCCTCGCAAAATATCTTTGCAGCTTTGAGATCGAAGTTGTTGAACCCCATATCCACTGTGATGGCTTCAAGATCGAATTTAAAGGGTGCAAATTTCTGGAATTTCTTGAGCAGGAATAGTAAAGCCATACTGTCTTTACCGCCTGATAATCCGACAGCAACGCGGTCACCATCAGAAATCATGTCATATTCTTGTATGGTTCTACGCATATTACCTAGAAGCTTTTTCATTAAGTCACCTTTCATCTGTCCATTCAATTTTCAAAATCATACTCGAGAGAGTAAGGTTCACTCCATTCACCATCTTTGCCTTTTGCCTTGAGTATAATGGTGTATTTGCCTTCAGTCTCAAAAATTGGGAATAGATTCTCATCACTAAAACTTTGCACGAACTCATCCTCAAAATAGATTTCCCAGAGGTATTCATCAATGTTCTTTACACCTGTGGATTCATTCATGAAAGCGACGCGACTTTCCATTAGAGGTTCAATGCTAAATTGAGCAACTACAGGTTCGCTTCCTAAAATCATTTTGCCGCCTAAAAACATGAGAATGAGAAGTAAAGTTCCTATAAGAATAGGAACAATAGGCAGTTTTTTCTTGGTTTCAGGTTCCACCTCATATTCACTAGCGGTTCCGGTGAATAAATTGTTCATTTCAAAATCCAGTTCATCTTCGTCATCAACTTCACGTAGTTTTCTTGTCGTCGAAGCACTTGGTAGAACATCTGGGATATCTTCTTCATGAGATTCATGATTATCCTGTTCCACTGGAACACTCTCTATTTCAGGAGTTGACTCAATGGGTTCCACCGGATCATATTCTAACATCATGTCATCTTCGAAACTTGAGACAGCTTCTTCAATGCTTTCTGAGGTAACCGAATCTTGAATCTCCTCGGCGATAATTGGTTTTTCAAGAGGGTCCGTATCAATCGGTTGCTCGATAGAAGGCTTGATTTGTTTTGGCAAGGTTTTCAAAATAGGTGCTTCGGATTCAAGATCGTTGATGACAATATTGTATTCGAAATTCACGGATTTCAACGCATCAGTTTTTTCATATATGAATATATCCTTAAATTGTTTTCTTAGCAAATTGAATGAAAAAATGGAGTGGGTTCCGATCAACAAATTATCAATAAACTCACTGTGATAACCTTTTGAATCATATAGAACTTTCTCTATGGTCATGCCAATTTGCCCGAACACTTCAGTCAGTTCGACTGAGTCCTCATTCGAGTAATCAATCAATTCTCTGGATTTCAACTGATGATCCACGACTGCAATTTGATCCACATCCACCAATTGAATTTTGATGGCATCGGGAAATTGTTCATAAATGATTAAACTTTTCAACCAATCATAGACCATTTGGACTCTGGTTTCATAGTTGATTTGATTTTGTTTCATATATTTCTTTAAAGTAGAGCCACCAAGCTTTTTAAAAATGATGTGCAATCCGTTGTCATCTTCGATTGTATCCAGCACATTATGAAGGTGGTCCCTCAGCAAATGTCTTACGGTGCGTGAAAGTGAATCTGAGAGGTAATGTGTTATTACAATCACTTCGTTTTCTGTCTCTTTATCCATGGCACTTGAAAAACATTGCGCGTCGTCTTCATATAATAATTTCCATTTAGTAAATTGATCAAGTTTCATCCGAATCCTCCAAGCGTATATTCCGGTCTATCAGTATCAATTATATAATACACTGGCTTCCACGTCGAGAATACTTTATAATTTGATTAGGTGTTTATAAAGGAGAATGGTTATGATTAGAGTATTACATTTGTCAGATCTGCATCTCAACACAGGATTTGGAAGTAAAAAACAGAGTGTAAGAGAAAGTCTGAAGGAAGCTTTGTTGAACGCTTTCGAGAAGAGTGCCCAGTATGCTATCGCCAATCAACTTGATGCGGTGATTATCGCAGGAGATCTGTTTGATAATGACAATATAAATTTTCATATGGAGAAACGAATTTTAAAAAATATCCAGTTGATGCTGGATTCAGACATAGATATTATCTATAGTACAGGAAATCATGACCCGATGGAGACGACAGAAATTTTGAACGCTATCAAAAGGCATCATAAGTTTCATGTGTTTGAAAGTGATGAGATCATACAAAAATTATTGCACTCAAAAGATGGAACGCCATATCAAGTAGTAGGATGCGGTCACAAATCAAAAGGTGAAAAGCGAAATCTAATCAAGAAATATCCAATCAAAAATAATAGTCTGCCTTGGATTGGAGTTGCACATGCCAGTGTTCCGTCAGCCAGAAGCATAAGTGAGAAAGAAAGCTACATG
>JAGXHV010000103.1 GCA_024636005.1 Bacillota bacterium | reverse complement strand
CATGTGGATGGCATTGAAGCCTGTACAGAGTTTCTGACTTCTGTGTCAAATGGTGAAATAACTGGCTTTTGTGCAGAACTGAATATCTGCCCAAAGAGTTGCATCAACGGTCCAAACATGCCCGAAAAAGCACCCACATTATACAGAAGACTCAGCCTCCTAAACAAATATGTCGATGAAAGCAAATTATCTCAAAATGATGTTGTTGAAATTGAACCGACTAGTATAACATCAAAACAGCTTCATCATGTTTTTCAATCAAAAGTAAACATTTTGAGCTCAATCAATGACGATGAAATATATAGTGTGCTCCTTGAAATGGGAAAATACACACCTCAGGACCAATTGAACTGTGGAGCTTGTGGATATTCGTCTTGCTATGACAAAGCGGTTGCTGTCAGCAAGGGCCATTCAGACATTCAAATGTGTCTGGACTCACTTAAAAAAAAGGCTGAAAGCATGCAATCCATCATCTTTGACACCAGTCCGAATGCCATATGCATTCTAGATTCTGAACTCAGAATACTCGAAGTCAACCCTGCTTTTCACAAATTGTTCAATTCCTCTAGAATAAAACTGACCTATTGGCCTATCGCAGCGCTCATAGATGATCCAATATTGGATGAAATCATGTTGCCTGAGACCGATCATATCAGTAGAAAAATATCAATTGAAAGCATTGAAAAAACCTTCTTTGCCAATGTCATACGGATTTTTGATAATAAAAATTATGTGGGGATTTTTACAGATATTACCGATTCTGAAAAAAACAGAAAAGAACTTGAGAAAGTCAAAATTGAAACATTGACCACCTGTCAAGAAGTCATTGAACATCAAATGAGGGTCGCTCAAGAAATTGCCAGTTTGCTTGGTGAGACCACTGCCGAAACCAAAATAGGATTAAACAAACTCAAAAAACTCGTGCTTTCTGACGGAGGACAATAATTATGGCACAATCCTTTTTTTTAGACATAGCCACTCACTCTCTCAACAAATATGGTGAAGAGTTGTGTGGTGATCATGTTGAGATTATCAAAACAGAAGATCATGTAATTGCAGTCCTTGCAGATGGTCTTGGAAGTGGCGTTAAGGCAAATATCCTTGCGACGCTTACAAGTAAAATCATGTCCACCATGCTACAAAAGGGGGCCGATCTGATCGATACCATCGACACGATCACGCACACTCTTCCTGTATGCAGTGTGAGAAAAATCGGGTACTCCACTTTTTCCATCATCGAAATCGATACCAAAGGCAATGCAAGAATCATCGAATTTGATAATCCCCCGGTGTTTGTCGTACGAAATCAAAAAATCCTCCCACTGGAAAAAGAAAAAATACGTTCCGCTGACAAAGACGTTTGGATTACCTCTGTCAAGCTTGAGGTCGGTGATGAAATCACACTCTGCTCTGACGGAGTGGTCCATGCCGGCGTTGGAAACATGCTCAATCACGGCTGGGAATGGCATCATGTCGCAGAATTTTTACAAAATCAAAATTTGAAATCCGCTGAGAAGATCAATAGACGCCTCATCGAAACATGCCAAAAGCTATATGATGAAAAGCCCGGTGATGACACTACTGCAGTCACTATAAAATTACGTGAACCTGAATGGGTACACGTCTTTACCGGTCCTCCCGAAGTCAGAGCAAAAGATTTTGAGGCTGTCAATCATTTCATTAAACAAACTGGGAAAAAAGTGGTTTGTGGTGGAACCGCAGCCAATATCGTATCAAGAGAATTGGGGCGCGAGATCAAAACTTCGTTGGATTACATTGATCCCTTTGTCCCTCCAACTGCCGAGATCAAAGGAATTGACCTTGTTACAGAAGGTGTTCTCACCTTAAAAATGGCACTCACCAAACTCAAACACTTCAACAGCATTTATGAAGAACCCTTTTTCAACAAAGAAGATGGTGTATCAAAATTGCTTAAAATTTTGATCGACGATAGTACCCACATACAGTTTTGGATGGGTCGTGCCATTAACCCAGCTCACCAGAACCCTGACTTTCCAAAAGATTTGAGTATTAAATCACGTGTCATTGAGGAAACCATCGACGAACTCAGAAAGCTCGGAAAGGATGTCAGACTAAATTATACAGACTGATCAAGGTACATCTTATGAGAAAATTTGAAAATTACGTTCAAAAGGTAAAAAGCGATTGTTTGAAACAGGTTGCCAAGTATGCTTTCAAAGGGACACTAAACAGCTCTTACAAAGATATTCCATATAACGTCAGCCCTGGACCAGATCCACAATATAGATGCTGTATTTTTCATGAACGTGCGATTACATCTGAGCGTGTCAAAATGGCAATGGGAGGCTCAGTGGATAATCCACATATAATCGAAGTGCTTGACTCAGCGTGTGATCAATGCCCGGTTAACCGCTATATTGTTACAGAAACTTGCAGAGGATGTATAGCTCACAGATGTATTGGCCAATGTCCAGTAGATGCCATTGCGGTTAAAAATGGACGAGCGCTTATCGATTATGACAAATGCGTTGAATGTGGAAAATGCAAGGAAGGTTGTCCTTACAACGCAATTTCTGATGTGATGAGACCCTGCAAAAGAGAATGTCCAACAAGTGCAATTGAAATCGATTCAAGAAAAAAGGCAGTCATCAACTATGATTTATGCATCTCCTGTGGGTCTTGTGTCTACCAGTGTCCTTTTGGAGCAATCCAAGAAAAGTCAGAGATCACAGCCGTCATCGATGTCCTTAGACTAAAAGAAAAACCCGTCTATGCCATGCTCGCCCCCTCTTTTGCAGCTCAATTTGAGTACGTTGATTTGGGTAAAGTCATCACAGCCATAAAGAATCTTGGCTTCAAAGATGTCATAGAAGTTGCACTTGGTGCTGACTTGGTCATTTTACACGAGAGTGCAGAGCTCATACAAAACAAAGCAAATGGCAAAGTGCTCATAAGTTCATGTTGTCCGGGCTTTGTAAACTATATCGACTTAAAATATCCCAGTTTAAAGGAACATGTTTCCCATACCATCTCACCAATGATCGCCACTTCACGGCTCATAAAAGCCATCGATCCAGAAGCAGTAGTCGTCTTTATTGGTCCATGTATAGCAAAAAAAACTGAAAAACTCAAATCAGACGACACCGATTTTGTTCTTACTTTTGAAGAACTTGCAGCCATGATGGATTCACAAGAACTGAACTTAGAAGCATTAGAACCCTCTCCTATGAACAACGCATCTCAATTTGGAAGACGTTTTGCAAGTGCAGGTGGTGTTGGAAATGCGATTAAAAAACACCTTGATTCTCAAGGCGTGGTAGAACTTACTATAGAAAGTTTTGACGGCATCGCGGATTGTGATAAAGCACTCAAGCTCTTAAAGTTCAATCGTTTTAAAGGCGACTTCATCGAAGGAATGGCGTGTAAAGGAGGCTGTATCAAAGGCCCTGTTACCATGCATCATGGACCGAAGGATCTCAAGTCTATTGAGAAATATTCGCTTCTTGCGCATGAGGCTACTCCCTCTGATTCGACAATGCTTTTTAAGGATTTGGATATTTCACTGGAGCACTGCGGTACTCCAGAACAATAAGAAAAATGGTTCTCCACTTTATGCGGAGAACCATTTTTTAGCATTTTCATTCCGATGCGGACAACCCGGCCAACAACACGGTCTTTTCTTACCTTCAAGTAGTTCCTCGCGTAAACGATCAAGATGTTCTTTCCGAGTTTCTTCTTTCTTGACTATAGTGACCCAACAAATCCACTCATTACGAGCAATGGGAGTAAGGCCGTTCCAAATGGTTAGTAACTCTGAACTTGCTCTTAAGACCTCTTCAAGATCCTCGGGGACTTCATGAACTACACCTGTTGCTATTTCATTTTTTTCCGTTTTCATAACATCCTCCATTTAGGATTGCTGTCAAATGAGCAGTGCGGTGCATGAATCACATCAATAAGATTTCGAACTCGATGCCCCAACTGATTCCATATTTGTCTACAAGACTTCCATATACTGAATTCCAGAAAGTTTTATCAGCAGGCATAGTTATCTCTCCATCTACAGATAATTTCTCAACAAAATCATAAACATCTTTCTCATTTTCAACAACAAGATGAATGGTTGAATTACTCCCTCTTCTCACAGGATCGTTTTCCCAAGAATCTCCGAAGTAAATTGTGTTACCATCTTCAAAGGTCAACGCCGAATGCATAATCTTATCCTGCCATATCTCACTGATTGCTATGCCTTCATCTTTTGTATATTTGAATTATATCCAAATCTACGCGTAATATTCATCATAAAAAAAACACCGATTTCTAGTCATAATTTTGCCATAATTATGCGTTATAAATAGATATGGTCACAAATAACCATAATAAATCATAACGATTAATTGGAGGACTACAATGAAAAAAATAATGTCAATATCAATTCTCAGCTTAATAATTCTCGCTTCATCAGGCTCTACTTTTGCAGCAAACACTGTTTCTAACATGGCTACAGTTAAAGGTGGCCAACATGTTGCTGAGTGCGCACAGAAAATGGATCGAGGCATTTCTGGTTGTATTCAAATGACTGAGTGTATGCTTTAATCTATTCCCCTTTAATAAAGAATGGTTCTTCACATCATGTGAGGAACCATTTTTTCCTCCCAAAAGTTTATTTCAGTACTTAATAAAAAGACTGCTTCATATTAGAAACAGCCTTTTGTATTCATTATCTCGTGAATCTTACATAGTCAGATTTATCATTTTTTGCGTGTTTTTCAAAAACATCAAATGGCTTATAGATCACTCTACCATTCGCATCATTGAATATATGCAACATAGATACATTCATCATAATTTACCTCTTTTCTTTTATCAATAACCCCAGATTGATTATCTGGTGTATCTTACGTAGTCCGGCTTGTCGTCTTTTGCATATTCTTCAAAAACATCACATGGTTTGAAAACAATTCTACCATTGAGATCATTGAACAAATACGTCATCGTTCCATTCATCATAATTTTCCCCTTTCACATGTCCCCCTGCGTTTAGGCACAAAAAAACGGCGCATGCACATATGCATACACCGTCGTCGTTCAATATAAATACTTTGTCTACTATGTAAACCTAAAGCACATCACCTAAACGTGGAGTGTCATAACAATATGTCATTTCATTTTTAAAACCTTCAATTTTAGTTCTAGTGATAGTAATATTTAACATTTGCATAACCTCCTTTCGTTTTATTAACCTCATGATAGCACGATTGATAATTAATAGTCAATAAAACATTTGACTTGTAATCTATTTGTCATTAAATTGTAAAAAAATCATTCCATAGATTTCATTTCCTTAACATTTTACAATTTCAGTTCTGTATAGTATAATCACAAGCGAGAATAATCATCTTCACAGATGAAATCAGGAGTTATAATGCATAATACAATAAGCGGCAGTGGATGCGAAATCATTATGCCAAGCGTGGACCTTAAAACTGTTAAAGACATCGAAAGAAGCATCATAAAAACATATAGAAAAGGGCTCTGGAACAGATTTATCAAAGGCGTCAAGGAGTTCAATTTGATTGAAGAAGGCGATACAATCGGCATTGGAGTATCTGGTGGCAAAGACAGTCTTTTGCTCTGCAAATTGATGCAGGAGCTTCAAAAGCATGGCGATGTTCCCTTCAATATCGAATACCTTGCTATGAATCCTGGGTACCACCCAGAAAACGAGGCTCTTTTGAAAGCCAATTGTGCCCACCTTGATATCCCAATCACATATTTCGACGCACCAATTTTCAATGTTGTCGGCACTATTTCAAGCGATTACCCTTGTTACTTGTGTGCAAAAATGAGAAGAGGTACACTCTATGCAAAGGCTCAAGAACTCGGATGCAACAAGTTGGCTCTTGGCCATCATTTTGACGATGTGATCGAAACTCAACTAATGAACATTTTTTATGCAGGTATGACCAAAACGATGATGCCTAGACTCAAATCCGACAACTTCGAAGGTCTCGAACTCATCCGCCCACTCTATTATGTTCGTGAAGCTGAAATCAAGAATTTTATTCAAAGCACAGGACTAACACCGATGAATTGCGGTTGCGTTGTAGCAGCAAAGAAAACTTCAAGTAAGCGTAGAGAAATGAAAGAACTTATAGCAACACTCAAACAGACACATCCCGACGTAGACAAATGCATCCTGCAATCCGCTCATAACGT
>JAGXHV010000102.1 GCA_024636005.1 Bacillota bacterium | reverse complement strand
TGATGCTTCTTGTAAGTGCTCATTGTTTCAGCAAACTCTTCAAGAGTCATATATCCAAGTTCTACTATTGTTTGAGCCATTTTCAAGTGCTCAGATTGTTGCATATTTAAGATTCTATCAAGATTCTTTTCTGTCAAATAGTCGAATTCTACAGCAATCTCACCAAATCTTTTATCATGCTTCTTTTGTAAATTATTAATATCCACAACCTGGCTTGGCGTTAAGAAACCTTCATCAATTGCAATCATACCAAGTCTCAATCTGGTGCTTTTAATATTCTGAAAAACTATATTGAGTTCCTCTGCAGAAATGAGATCATTGTTCAGTAAAAACTGTCCGAAAAATTGAGTAAACATTTTATACCTCCCTGCAGAACTTGTCGATTGTTCTCTTAAGTACATCTGCTTCTACTGGCTTCTGAATAAAATCAACTGCACCAGCTTTAAGCGCTTTACTCAAATTCTCTTTTGTGCCCACAGATGAAAGCATAACCACTTTTGCCATCTTGTCAAAAGCAATAATTCCATTTACTGCGCCAATACCATCAAGTTCAGGCATAATAATATCCATATATACTAAGCTAGGTTTATTATCTTTGTAAACGTCTATAGCTAAACTGCCATTTGATGCTTCTAAAATCTCAAAATCACCTAACTCCAAAATCATATTCTTTAACTGTCGCCTGATCATTGTTGAATCGTCGCATATCAATATCTTCATAGTATCCCCCTCTTGTTTCTTTGTTACTAAATTTTAACATTTAATACGCTACTTATCAATTCCTTTCCGTATGCTGAGTATAAACTTTACACCTATATGTTAAGATGCTATTCTGTATAAGGTCGATGATCATTATTTAGAAAGGAAGATTGAATTTGAGTAATTTGGTATTAATTATGATTATGCAACTTTTTTACGTGCCCATGTTGGCACTTAGAACCATCTGTATGGTGAAGAAACTCACTCTCTTGACGTCCATTTTTGGAGTTTTGGAATCTTTGATTTACGTATTTGGACTGTCACTGGTACTTACTGGAGAGCAATCCATTCTTGAGATGCTCGTATATGCTATAGGCTTTGGAGTGGGATTGATTGTTGGCATTTATGTCGAAAATAAGCTTGCTATAGGCTATACTTCTGTGCTTGCAAACATAAGAGATAAGAATATGCTGCTGATTACACACCTCAGAGAGAATGGTTATGGTGTCACAGTTTTTGAAGGTGAAGGGCGGGAAAGTTCAAGATATAGATTGGATATTCTTACAAAACGATCGCTTGAAAATGAACTCTTGGCTATTATCAATCGCTTTGAACCGAGTGCTTTTGTTATTTTCTATGAACCGAAGCTGTTTAAAGGTGGGTACATTTTAGAAATGATGAAAAAAAGAATCGTAAAGAGATAAGGCATTCAATGCAATTTCCACTTTTGTTGATGCTCTGAGCAATGGGCTGGTCAGGACTCTGTGAGCAGTAACCATGTGAAATAAAAAATGCGCAAAATCTAATTTGCGCATTTTTCTTTATAATTTAGTTCTTACAATGATCTTAGCTATTTTCCCATCTCGATTGAAGATACTTTGGCTGATTTGTTTACTCAGTTTAACAATATTTTCAAAAGTATATTTATCACCATTATGGTAAAAAATCGTAATCGCTTTGTAATTATTAAGTTCATAAATAATAGGAACTGAACAGATTGTAAATCCAAGTTGTTTCTCATCAAGAGTAATCGTTCCTGTTGGAAGTTTCCATTCTGTTTTCTGATCAAGCATCTCTTCTCTTGACAATAATCGAGGATTAAAACATATTTCACCATTCGAGATGTTTACACCCAATTCTCCAAACCTGGAAATAATGTCTTCTTTAACTTGTCCGGTCATCCCTGGTTGTTGAACACCGGCAAAACTAGGTGTATGAGAATATGCATCGGTTGGAAAAGCGCCATAATCCACTGGTGACTTTTCAACTCCAATTCCTGCCTTCAGTTCATGGAAGTACTCTGCCAACTTCTCAGCATCTTCACTTTGCTCATCCTTTATAATTGTAGCATAGTAATTTTCCTCTGCAGCCAGCACCAGTTTTGAAACCATATGCCAATAAATACACCCTAAGCCCTCATACTTATAAAAAGTCCCGGAACGCCCTGTAAAAGAATGGTGATCAAATAAGTTCGCAAAAATTTCACCAACTGCTAAGATATCTTTCTCTGCATATTCATCCGTCCTCATGAGGGCCTCAATGAGTTCAGTACCATTTCTAAAATCACCGTTAAAATGGTATTGATCCTTCACATCTTTCTCAATAAAACGCGTTATGCCCTTTTCAATTTCTGAACTTAATACACTGGAAGATATAACCAATTCTTCTGGAATAATATTCTTACTCATGAATTTAGGAAGTTCACGTACTGGATAAAGCATAAAACTATTCTGGTCCTCGCGATAAATTGCACTTTCTCTCAAAGCTTTCAAGACACTCAATGCTTCTTTTGAATCCAGTGCTTTCGAACTTAGTACAGCAACCTGGCCTTCAAGCATTTCATATAGATTGGATATGCTGCATGTGTTTTTACCAAACTTAACTAAGTTATAAGAGTGATATAAACCGTCTGCTCGCTTATTTTTATCAATTGTATCTTTAAGATGTGACATCGTCAGATTGACAAAGTCTTTTAAGGCCTCGACTGAAAGACCTTCTTTCTCACCGGAAAATCCATCTACATAAATGGACTCACGATAAGTTTCTCCATGTCTACCCAATCTTGACACAATATCAAAACGCACTTCGTCACTTAATCCTGACTCCAAGTATTTCTTACTGTCACTCAGAACCTCAAAAATGCCTTCAAATAGATCTCTAACTTCAACAGATACCTTTACATCTTCTTCAAGATCTTCTATCAAATCAGCAACAAAGCCCAAATATCTGTATAGATAGTAAAGTGTAACCATTGAAACCCCATTGCCCACCAATGCGTTATTGGCATCATTCCACTCAGGGCGTTGGGTATTCATCCATATTCCACCGCTGGGGATGAAATTGGAGAGTTTGGAAAGTAAGACTACCAGAAGCTTTTCCATTAAATTGACATGGTACAGCTCATTGTCTACAAATACAAGCTTCCCATCAGCTCCAATTTTAGCAACCCTCTTATCAATCAATTCACTACACACATCATCAAAGACTATAGTGTTTTTAGGATCTTTAAGGAGATCCTCCAGACCTTTTATTCTATATGGGACATTGGCATACACAAAGATATTCTTATTTAGAAGTGATGGCAATTCATCAGGTTTGTATTTTCTAGATAGCTCCATTAACTTCAGAAGGTAGATCACTTGATGATCGCCCCAGTATCCGATGTTTGACCATGGATCCATAGAATCTAGTTTCTCCCAATCTACACCTTCTTTTGTGATGCGGTAAGGATTATAACCATCAGCAGTGGATGCGTTTACAAATTTCGAGATTATACTTTCAATATATCCAGGGTAAGAAAGTGATAAAGCTTCCCAGTTCTGGAAGATATCTCTCCAATTTCCCTCAAAATTCAAGTTCTTCTCGCCATTTTCCTTTGTTACTTCAATATTGAATTTATTCCACGGCCTGCTCGGATCACCATGACGTCTTGAATAGGTCAAAGGTAAATATTCACGAACAAGACGTTCCAGTTCTAAATCCTTTCGCATTTCAACCCGCCTAAGCAGCTCAAAATAATTGACCATGTCAGGAAGCCCGTTCAAATAATCAGAATGCTTACTGAATACCACTTTGTTCCATTTTTCAATAAACTGTTTAAGATCACTCGTTTCAATCTCGTACCCACTTGCATAAATACCACCACGCATGATGTTATAGAGTGTGTTTGAAAAATGTCTGTACATGGTGTTGGCATTCCCAGTCATTTGGAAACCATCGGCTGCAAACACTAACTTCTTGAGATTTTCATCACCATTTATAACATCGTTTTCCAGATTTACAAGTATCGATTCATCGGCATGAATCTCCTCAATCAGTGATTCAATTTTAGCAGCTGATTGATTGAGTTCTGAAACAATCCACCATTCTTTCGATTCATAATCCTCTAAATCAATGGTACTCGACACATAAAAAGCGCCTCTTCTACCTTTCACTTCGAGCTCTGTATCGATCATCTTATTTTTTTCAAAATCAGAAATTTGCTGTTCTGAAAGCAAGTACACTGGATGATCTAGCCCCTTTGACCAAACGGTTGTTGATTTTAGTGATTCACTTGGCTCGGCCTTATCAGATATGATTGAACTCAAAGTAAAGATTCCAAGTCCATGATCTGCGATAAGTTCATTTCGTTTGTACCCATCTACAAGCGTACTTCTTGTCGACTGTAGTAAAGTGTCAACACCATAAGGCAGGATATTTCTAATACCGTCCAATAGTCTGATTGATAATTTCCCTTTAGAATCATTGATCAATTCCGAGGCTTTAACAAATCCATATTTATTACTGGTTTTCCAAGTATATCTGAACGTTAAGTTTAAATCACGGTTAATTTCTTCAAAAATAATCTTGTTGCCAATGGTGTTTTTATATAGATTCCTTGTAATCTTATATACATTGAAATTGTGTTTTGAAAAAGGCTTCCACAAATAATTCTTTTTGCCATCAGAAACAATCAACACTGTATGCGATCCGGTGGTCTCATTGCTGTCGTGAATTTTATCGTCCGTGTAGTATGGAAACAATGCAGTTTCGGGCGTTTTACGTCCAGCTGTCAATCCACCGGTACTTGAAACAAAAAGCCAGAAATCCACATCACTGACAATTGTCATGAAAAACGGAGACATTTCATCGTAATTTTCTATTTTAAAAAAAGTTTCTTTGTTAATTTGGATTGTCTCAAATGAAACTTCCGCTTCATTTGAGGATAAGAGTGTGTCACCAAAATACAAATTGGGATCTTTCATAATTGATTTTCTCCAGACATTGTACTTATTTCATAAAGTTGATACCTTTGTTAACCTTTTACCGCTCCTGCTGAAATATTTTCGATTAGATATTTAGAAGCAAAGATAAATACGACTACAATCGGAACAATTGAAATGGCAAAGCCTAAATAAATTGCACCTTGATTCAGATACCAAATTTTCAAGGCTTTTAATGAAGATATGACCATTGGTAGTGTTTCATTTTGTTTTGAACTTAGTATAACTCTTGCGCTAAGGTAATTGTTCCAAGACCCTATAAAAGTGAATATCGACATTGTCGCAACACCTGGTGCCATCAGTGGCAACGCAATTCTGTGAAAAATATACAATTCCCCCGCGCCATCCATCCTGGCGGACTCAATGATTTCCTTGCTCAGTGCTGCACTAATATAGGCTCTTAAGAAAAACACGGTCCCTATTGAAGCTATAGAAGGAATGATTAAGGCTGCATGTGTGTCCATGAGTCCTATCTGTGTCATCCACTTCACATATCCCAAAAAGGCCAACTGACTAGGAATCATCATGAAGATCAAAATAATTCCAAACAAGAAGTTTTTTGCTTTGAAATTATACATATGAAAACCATAAGCTGTTAGTGCCGAAAAGTATCCTGATAATACTGTAACCAAAGTTGCGATCTTAAGTGAGTTCCAAAAACCACGTCCAATATCAACATTTTCAACTAAAATCTTATAATTTTCTACTAAACTGGTTCCGGGAATCAATGTCATACCCTGCGTTGAAATTGACATTCCATCACGAGTAGAATTGATAATAACGATCCAAAATGGAACGACTGCAACTATTACCATAAAAGCAAGAAAAAGATATACCATGGAATAGACAATAACTTTTTTCCTTTTCACTTTTTTCTTAACTCTTTGCCTTTGAACATTTAGTTTTTGAACTTGATCATCCGCCTTTTCAAAGTTGTTTAAATCATTCATATTTTGCACTTCCCTTCAAAACAGACCGCTCTTTTTTTCTTGCCTTGACTTGTTTGCGATTACTAAAAAATTCTCTGAGTTCTTTTTTATTTGTCATAACTGTAAATACGACTGTAAAGGTCATAATGACAAGAAATAACGCAAAAGAAAGCGCTGATGCATAACCATAGTTTTTATGAACAAAAGCCATGTTGTAGATGTAGACAATCATCGTATTCAAACTACCTTCTGGGAACCCTTTGCCATCAGTAATCAAGAACGGTATATCAAACAATTGTAAACCGCCTATCAGTCCAGTAACCATTACATACATCAAAATAGGCTTTATTGAGGGGATTGTGATGTTAAGTAACACTTGAATTCTACCCGCCCCATCAATACGTGCCGCTTCATAAATTTCTTTACTTACAGCTTGTACTGAAGCCATAAACAAAATAAATGAGTTGCCGAACCACATCCATGTCTGAATACCAGAAACACTCATTTGAGCCATTATCGGCTTAGTTAACCATCCAATTGGTTTATCAATCCATCCAATATTAAATAGCACTTGATTGACAACACCATAGTCTTTATCAAGCAATTTCATAAAAATCAATGCAATCGTCGCAGCTGCAATTAAGTTGGGCAAGTAGAATATAACTCTAAAGAACCCCAACCCTTTAACTTTATATTTAATATCCGAGAAGATCATTACAAGTAGTAAGGCAAGAAATATCTGAAATACGATATTTACACCCCAAATTTTCAATGTATTTAGGAACGCATCCACTAGATTAGGGTCCTTAAATAGCAATTTGAAGTTATCAGCACCAATAAAAACTTTTGGGCCAAAGCCTTTATATCTTGTCATTGATAGGTATATAGTAAATAAGATTGGATATGCATTGAATAGGAGGAAAACCAAGAAGAAAGGTGATATAAAAAGGTATCCTACTTTGTCTTTTATTTTTTTCATTTCACTCTCCGTCTAAAAAAGTATATAAAAGGATACAAAAGTAGACCATAAGTCTACTTTTGTATCCATATCATTTATTCTGTTGGCAATCCGTCCACATAAATCTCTGGATATGTCACTTGAACATCCGCATAAAATGCTTTCAGTGTATCTGCTACTGAATTATAACCGCTAGCGCCTTGCTTGTAATTTGTGATATGAACGCCTAACAAATCGTTCAATCCTCTGTCGTAAAGTGTTACATTTGACAAATCAATCTTAGATGCTTCTTCGTTGAATACTTTTAAGTGATTCATACCACCTAAAGAATCACGTCCATCGTAATTAGCAATTACAGGAGCCATTACTGATTCAACTGAATACATGTCGCTATCAACTGCTTGTCTTTCTACTAATCTTTCTTTATCAAATAACATAGATTTAGCAAAAGAAAATGCCGCTTCAGGTAATTCACTATCCGCATTGATGCCTACGTAAGTTCCACCCCAGAAATAAGAATTAGGACCTACAGCCATTCCCCAGTTGCCTTTGTAAGGTGCTGCAGCATACGCATCTTTTGTAGCTTGATCTGCATCTTCTGCAGGTTTAGCAAGTGTATTGCCCTGCGCATCCACTTTTTCCATGTTTGGCTCAATAATATACTTAAGGCCCCATGTAGGCATTGAGTATGCCATTACTTGCCATGTATTGCCTTCTGCATCTGTTAAGTCTTTATCCATAGCATCGAACCAAGGACCGCTCCACTCAGCCGCATTTGCAGTTAATGAAGTCTCAATAGTTTCGCCATACATACTTCCTACCATATTAATGTAAGGAATTTGTTCTTTAATCTTAGCTGGATTAAGTGTGCCATTCTCATCAACCCATTTTACTGGATTATTTGTACCGGCAGCAAAGAATCTTGCCGCTTGATCATCTGGGAATAGACGCCAGTTTGAATTAGAAGCTTTAACCTCTTCTTGAGCAGCCAATAAGTTTTCAATTGAGTTGAATTTATTTGTACTTACCCAAGTTGATACCGCTGCGTTGAAATCTGGAGTGTCTAAAGATGGGAAACCAGCTTCTGCGCCCCAAACTTCAGTTGCCATATCTGTTTTAAAGAAGATTGCGCCTGGTGTTACTTGCCATGATAATGCAGCTAATTTGCCAGTTGCCGGGTCAATACCTGATTGCCAGATATATTCTTTATAGTCAGCTTTTTCAGCTGCCAAATCAACATCTGGACTGTTTTCAATCATTGCTTCTAAATTACCGTAATATCCTGCTTCAATGAATTGTTTGACTTGATCTAACTCACCAGTAAAAATATCTGGTCCGTTACCTGATTCAAGTGCAGGTAAAATTTTGTCCATGTAACCGTCTTGAATAGATACTGCTACAAACTCTACTTCCATACCTTCAAAAGTTTTTCCTGGTGCTGTGTACATTTCCTTAAAGTAATCAATGTCACCAGCAGTTTGAAGTTCATCAGTAAATGACCAAATAACCAATTTCTCTTTTGAATAATCTTTACCTTCTTCAACAACTACGCTTGGAGTCTCTTCAGTACCATCTGTAGATGTTGCAGGCTTAGTTCCACAAGCCGTTAATACAAGTGATGCTACCATCAAGATAATAAGTAATATAGATAACTTCTTCATCATTACGCCCCTTTTGTTTTTAATTTTGCAACAAGTAACTATGTTGTAGTTATAATATAGCACATTTACGAAATCGATTTCAATACTTATTTTAATAAATCGTCACATTTTCTATTTTTTTTTAATACTTCAACGTTTTAGACCGCAATTTACAGGTTTTAGTACAAGATGATTTTTAATTAAAAAATTAATCCACCTTGTTTATACTATCTGAAATTCAAAGCTATAAGCTCGAAACCCTTTTAAAACAGCTGTTTCACTACTTAAACGCCCTCTGATGGGATGCATTGTTGAATGATATGGGTTGATTTTTTCCTTTTAGATCTAATGGATCTAAAACAATACCAACAACAGAAATCGATTGCTCAAACTCGTATTTACTTATCTTTCAATACAAAAGTTGTGATGGAATGATCTGGCAAATTGATGTTTATTCCTTCTCCATCAACAACGAGACTCAGTTCTGCGATCCACCCTTCATTTTGTGCTACCACAACGATATCTCCATTTGGATTTCTAAAGGCAACAGCATGCACATCTTCTTTAGTCACACTGATTTCCAGCCTTTTAGCGCCGACTTCAATGTATTTCGAAAAATGTCCGATATAATAATACGAGTTGTTATAAATCAAATCTTTTTTGTTTCGATCGTACATGATTGGAGCTTCACAATAGTTATAGACGTGATTTGGTCCTCCAGTTTCATTAAGTACCAAATTCCAATCGATCCATCCGCGACTCCAATTGTTGAAATCCCCAATGATGTTGCGACCATAGCGTTCACAATTTGACCAAGATCCTAAATAACCGTTAAATTCCGCATTTTCAGAGGTGGTTGTCAATTCCACACACCCTTCTGTAAACAAAATGTGTTTGTCAGGGAATAAGTTGTGAAGCGCAGATAGATTCTCAAACGCTTCACTGACATACCAGTGATTCCCAGTTCCCCAAACATATTTTGCAGCTTCTTGATCTGATAGCACCACTGCACCACGTTCAACAATCACATCGCGGTTATGATCCCATATGATGATATTGGTCTCTGGGCATGAACTTTCCAAAACCGGTCCTAGATGGTTTTTCACAAAATCGCGTTCTTCTTCAGCCGAATAGATACACGAATCCCAAGTCTGGGTAGCTAATGGTTCATTTTGAACACTTACTGCCCATATATCAATTTCGCGCTGCTTCATTGCATGAACAAACTTAGCGTAATATTTTGCCCAAGACTCATAATATTCAGGTAGTAATTTACCACCATAATTCATTTCTTTTGTATCTTTCATGAAGGCCGGTGGACTCCATGGGGAAGCAAGTATTTTTAATGGCTCTTTTGCATAACCCATAGCGTCCTTAATCATTGGCACAACCCATTGATCTTCTCGTGAAATATCAAAGGAAACGAGTTCCTTGTCTCCTTCCTTAACATACGTGTAATTCTCAAGAGCAAAATCACAAGAATGAATATGGACCCGTCCAAGAACATACCCCAGTCCTTGATCTTTGGAAAAATATGCGCGGATTGCTTCATCTCTCACCTCAGCTGGTGCTTCAGACAAAGTGAATGCCGCAGATTCTGTAAAAGCACCACCAAATCCCATAAATTCTTGATACTCATGTTTGCTATTAACAGCTATTACTTTTCTTCTAGGGTCATAGTTGCCAGTCTGACGTTCTGGCAACTGCATCCAGTATTTTGAATCCTTCTTTTCTGATCTTATAGATAAAACTTTCATTCCAGCCTCCTATTTCTACTTATTTCTGCTTATAAATCATGACAATTTTTTTCACCTGACCACAGCGAATTTTTAAAGCCATACTTCCTTTGATTTCTTGAACGCGCTTTCCATCAACCAAATAGTAATCCACCATAACTTGTTCAGAATAAGTTGGCAATAATGTCTTATTTTCAATGACGAATTCAATAGTCGATAGCAAAGTTGTCTTCACACGGCCTTCATGGAAAAAGTCTTGATGAATTATTGGACGAGGTGAGAAAACAAGCTCATCGGTATATTGAAATACAGATTTTCCAAACATCATAGTGTTCCAAATGCTAAGCATTTCGGCGGTTGAGCCACTTAACCTTGCTACAAAACCTTGTCCACGAACACTTGGGTTGGGATTTAAGCTACTGGCTATAAAGCTCGAATTCTCAAGTGTTGAACGACCATACACATTTGGATCCATAAAACAGACCAAGTTTGATTTTATTTCCTCAAAGAATTCATCATAAAGACCACCTTTCAACAGGCCCAAGAGATATTTATAAGTCATGTGCAAAAAGTTACTCTCTCTCTCTAGCCAGCCTGGAGTAAACGCTCTTATTCGACCAAGCTCATAGCTCATCTCATCAAGTTTTTCGCTTGTTTTATATGTTTTTAGAGTGGTGTCATATAGATCCGACACTTTTATCCGGTTATATAAATCCTTATTATCATCAGGTGAACCAATTTTCAAACTTCTGGCAGGTGCTTCTAGGAAGTTGGGAACCTTATGCATCTCAAAAGATTTTACCCTGACAGCGTTTAATCCATAAGGTGTTTTATAACCCAGTACGTCATAATCACCAGCGGCATATGTGAGATAAGTTGGAATCATACCGTCATTAACATCTTTGGCACGCTGAATTCCGTCCATCAAAGCATTTTCAACGCCATATAAAAAGGATATCAATTCTGATTTACCGACACTTACTTCTCTCCCACTTACGCCTTTTTTAATACGATCTCTAAAGGATTCACGAATCGTCGTCATCTCATCCCAACGCTTAAAAAGGGTGAGATCTTTAAACATCACATCGCATAGAGCTTTAAAAAACTCGTGTTTTTCTTCAAGCAATTCAAATTCTTGTGTTATATTGTCCTTTAAAAATCGTACGATTCGAACAAGTTCAATCGTTTCACTCATTCCAGAAGCAAAAACGCCAGGCAATCCATTCATTGCATCATTCCAGCCCGGTTTGTTTGCTTCCATTTCAACACCCATACCAAAAGGATCTAGTGATGAAAACTTGGTCAACACAAGCGTCAATAATTTTTGAGCTAAATTTGTTCTATAGATTTCTCCCGATGAATCCCTGGTCCAGTTCGATTGATTGAAACGATTTGTGTGTGCTTCTTCTTCTATCGCGCCATATTGTCTGACTTCGCCGTTAATGTTAAGACCATGCTTTTGGTTTCTTGGTAAAACCGTAACCGGACTTTCAAAGTACTGATAAGTTTTATCCTCATAAAGCAATTCATATGATTTGTCTGGAAAAATACTGAGATAGCTTTCTATTAAATCAAAATTATATGTCCAGTGATCCACCCAGAATCCTTCTCCAAAGGCAGCCTCAACATGTTGAGTGGCCTCAGTCAATACCAAGCCTATAAAAGCCTCCTCAGTTGTTTTTAAATCAATTTTATTTAGCAAAATTTGCATGCTAATTGTTCCGGGTGTGAACTTGCCTTTCAAGACTGCTCTTAGCCTGTCTTGATTTGACAAAACGTATTTTTCTATAATTTTCTCAGCGACATCTTGTTCCACAGTAAAAGTTGTCCCTAGAACACTCAAAGGGTTATACCCATCTAGTTGGACAAGGTTCATGAACATCTTCACATTGAAAAGCCCAGCATCCGGGACAAAGAAAACGTCATTTCTTCTGTTTTGATTCACATCTCTAAAGTTGCCATTCCCTTGCGAATAAAATTCTGGTGCCAAGGTAAAAAAATTGTAATCACGTTCTGGATCTCCATGTTTTCTTGAAAAAACATGATAAATCTTCTTGTGATCGCCATCACCAAAAACCAAAGGATATCCACCACGTAAGGTATTGTCTAAGAAATTTTGTTTGATATATGCATCAAATAGAGGAAAGTTACTTTTTGTGTCAACAACTTCAACCAAAGTATCAATCAATTCCTCTGCATCTT
The DNA here is from genome assembly GCA_024636005.1 of Bacillota bacterium. Taxonomy (GTDB): domain Bacteria; phylum Bacillota; class Clostridia; order Peptostreptococcales; family Acidaminobacteraceae; genus Fusibacter_D. The sequence goes on along the minus strand of JAGXHV010000102.1, from coordinate 3,201 downwards.
TAAGCTTACCTACGATATAGTCTTTTTTTGAAATCGATAAAGCCTTTTGATTGATGATCGATACTTCTGAAACATGACCAATTATCGTGTGGATTTCAATAGACGCACCACTTAAGACTATTTTTGAAACCGGTGTGAAGCCACAAGGCACTTTGTTGACGACAACCTGGTTGTTCAAATCCAAGTCGTTAAGTTTTTTACCCATCAATCCGTATGGTATCGTCAATGATGTGTCATACCCAAAGATCAACTCAAGATCAACGATTGGCTTTATAAGTTTATGGTCTTCCACAAATGACAAGTAGAAGTGACCTTTGCTATGTGAAGTTATTTCGGCTTCATCACCACTAGAAGCTCTAAATTTATAAAATGGGATGTTGTAATCTGTATTCTCAACGCCCATCCAAGAGACCATTAAATTTGACATGTTTTTATAGCTTTCGTTTGTTGCTCCTGACGGCAGTATATTTGCAATGCCGTCAACCACTTCAACAAGTCTGTTTTCTCCAAGATTTTTAATTTCTACCGTTCTCACTAATCCAGCTACAGGTTCATTTGTAAGTCCGAAATAAGTCACTTTATAATGAATATTTCTAGATGTATTGATTTCTTCAATTGAAAAATGATCCCTTGATATACGCATATTTCGTTTTACGTCATCATCAGTATTCACTGCAAACGGTTCATAAAATTGGTTGTCAACCCTTACAAAACTTCTGAATCCATATTTATCAACATATTGATAGCTCGTATTCGCTGGGAAGAATTCTAGAATCGGTTCATCTTTATCTTTAATACCAAAACTGGTGATCCCCTGACCACGATTTGCATAAAATGTCCATAACGGAATCCCTTTAACACCTGCAATGCCCGGTAAAAAACTAGAGAAAGCTTTTTGTTTGTCATAATTTTCTATTACAAACTGATTGTTTTTAAAATAGTAACTCACACATCCTCCTCAATAAGTTCATATATAACTTAAATATATTTTCAAATCAGAACTCCGAAAAATACGAAATCGATTTCGTTGCCTCTATTTTAACAGATGTCCACTTAAAAGCAAATAAAAAAAAAAGTACATTATTTTGTACTTTCTCTAATAATCAATTCGACCGGTACGCGTTTTACGATGCCCGGTGCTATATGCGTTTCTTTATTTATGAGTGCGATCAAGTGTTTCGCTGCCTCCGTTCCAATCATCACTTTGTTTTGAGAGACTGTAGTCAGTGAAGGTGATGTATAACGCGTTAACTCGATATTATCAAATCCAATTACCGATACATCATTTGGCACCTTAAATCCCAGTTCCCTTAAAGCGATTATTGCGCCTAGTGCGATGTCATCACTGGCTGCATATATAGCTTCTGGAATGCCCTTGTTTTGCTTAATGAGCTGGAGCAAAGCGTTTTTACCACTTTTATAATCATAATTGTAAGCTTCTACTATTAATTTCTCATCCACTCCAATTGCATGTTTTTCAAGTGTATCCTTATAGCCTTGTAGACGCTCCTTCGCAGAGAACGATCGCAAAGGACCCGATATGTGAGCAATGTGTTTAGCCCCTTTTAGCATTAGATACTCAAGCGCCATTCGCGTACCTTGAAAGTTATCCGATATAATCGTTGGAACATTGATCAGTCCGTTGTCAACAGTAACGATAGGGATGCCACTTTCTGTTAATTCCTTTAAATTTACATCATCCTCATCCACCGTTAATATAAGGACACCATCGATATTTTTATATTTACACCATTCTAGATAAGTTAAAGATTGTGCACCCACTTTTTTAGACACAAAAGTCACTTCATATCCCAGTGCTTCAACATATGATTTAAACTCTTGCAAAATGCCACTAAAGAAGTGATGTTCTAGTCCAATATTCAAATCTTCACTAAATAAAATACCGATTGACCAGCTATTTTTTGTTTTGAGCAGTCTGGCATTGGAATTTGGGACATACCCCATCTCTTTCGCAAGCGCCAAAATTTCTTCTTTTCGTTTCTTACTCACTTGATTTGAATTGTTCAGCGCTTTTGAAACTGTACTTGACGCACATCCAGCCCTCTTTGCGATATCATAAATAGTTACCATTATCTTCTCTCCTTGTAGATCTATATAAGCCTACATTTGATCTCATTTGTCTTGTCTCTAATACTTTACTTTTTTATTCTATCAAGAAATCCGACTTTATAAAAGTGGTAAATGAAAGACTTCACCAATTTTATTTCCCAGCCATCCCTTTATTTGATGAATATGCTCTATTTGCAACAAACGCTGATACCTATGGAGTGGAAAGCTGTTCCTATAAGTGTTAAACTGTACATATCATTTTATACTTTGACACAAAACAGTACAAGTAAAATATTATAAGGAGATAGTTCACATGAGTAAAAATAAGATTTATAAATTTGAGAATGATACTAGATTGGCAGAGTTAAATCCAACAAGAACTTTGATAAGAGCAGGACTGAAAGAGAATATGGTGCTTTGCGATATTGGTGCAGGGACAGGTGTTTTTGCTTTTCCTGCCATAGAGATCACTCATAATACAGTTCATGCTCTAGAAATATCAGATGAGATGATTGATTTGTTGGAATCCAGAAAAAAAGAACGAGGCACTGAAAATCTAAAAGTGAAAAAAGTGATTTCGGAGGTTCTTCCTTTAGATCAAGCTATATGTGATATGGTTCTTATGGTAACAGTTCTACACGAAATAAGAGATCCTGGATTGCTTTTAGCAGAAATCAAACGGGTACTAAAGAAAAATGGAAAACTCTTAATTATTGAATTTCACAAAAAAGAAACTCCAATGGGACCTCCGGTAGATCAAAGATTGGCTATTGAGTATACAGAAGAGTTATGTAATTCTTTCGGTTTAAAAGCTACAGACAAATTTGAACTTGGAGAAAATTTTTACTGTGTTGTATTTGAAATCTCATAAAGCCTGAAATCATTTTTGCAGATTATACGGAAAAGGAGGTATTGTTTATCTAGAATATATGCCTAGAATAACAATACCTCCTTATTAAAATTAAACTATGCTTTATTTTTTATAAAATCATAAATAAACACAATTGCGGCTACAACTAGGAGTATATGAATTAGTGCACCACCAATTTTAAACAAAAAACCTAGCAACCAGAATAATACGACTATTCCACCTATTATTTTTAACAATCCCATAAATGCTCCTTTCACTTT
>JAGXHV010000101.1 GCA_024636005.1 Bacillota bacterium | reverse complement strand
TACTAGAGTACTTGCATTTTCAATTATAGCAGTACTGGCTTTACTTAATTTGAGAGGTGTTAGTGATTCCTCAAAGGTTGAGATTATAACTGTATGGGGTAAACTTTTTATACTTTTGGGATTGTCAATATTTGGATTGTTTCAGTGGAATCCAGAACAATTAACTGCTGGTATCGAAATGAAAAATTGGAGTACAGCAATTGTGGGTGCATCTACAATTTTCATGGCATATGAAGGTTTTCAACTTTTATCATATGATTATAATGATCTTAAAGATCCTGAGAAGACATTGCCAGTAGCAACTTTAACCGCTATACTCGCGGTTATTGGGATATATATTTTGGTCGCACTAGGAGCAACAATGTTGGTTGGCGCTGATACGTTAATTCAAGAAAAAGAAGTTGCTTTAGCCATTGCTGGGAAAAAAGCATTAGGGATGGTTGGTTTAGTTTTAGTTACCATAGCAGCAGCATTTTCGACGGCTTCTGCCATCAATGCGACTTTATATTCTACAGGTAGTTTAATGGAGACGGTAGCGAAAAAGAAAGATCTACCCCATTTATTCTTGAAAGAAAATGATGCCAATATTCCTTTCTACGCCATCCTTTCTATATCTGGAGTTGCAGCAATATTAGCAACAATTGGTTCTTTAGATTTGCTTGTTAATGCAGCGAGTCTAATTTTTCTAATTACTTTTTGTGTCGTGAACTTTATTGCATTTCAACAAAAAATCAAGTTTAAGTTGCTTTCTTTCACGGGTGCAGTGGCTTGCTTAATTGCAATATTGCTTTCTGCTTTTGAGCAATTAAAGAACAATCCAATACCGTTATTCATCTTGATATTTTTGATGTTACTAGTGTTGATTGGCAGACCCTATCTCATGAAGCGGATAGATGATTAAAAGATTCGTTTAGAATTAGGTATTATTTATTGTGTCAAAGGAGGACAGCAACCAATATGGATAAGTTAACTTTCAAAGGAACGATAATTTCAATTCAACCTCGTATTCGTTTGACTAGGTCATTTGATGAAGCTTCTCATACATACCTTGGCTTTGCCATTAAGTTAGAGGGAGAGATTGATCATCCTAACACAGTAGAGCCGAATAGCTTTGATAAGACCATCTTCACTGTAGGTATTGGTAAAGCAGCTCATGCCAAGCACCAATTCAAAGTAAATGATGTCATTTCTGGTGAGTGCGTACCCGTTCCAGATCCAGATCTAGAACCAGTCGAATGCTATAAGGTGTCAAAACTAAAAATCATCTCAGAGGGAACGATCATTAGTTCATCAGCACCTTGGAAACTAGTGCCACCTGAGTTGCAAGTATACAGAGAAAGAGGACATCGAAGACTTGCGGCCAGAACATATGAGAGTAAGTGCAGCAGTTGCATATGGGGAGCTCGGATGCCTGTTGAGATCATTATTGATAACTGGAATCCTAGAGGTCGAAGAAAATATAGATTCGAAACTTTCTGTTATGGTCCGCTAGACTGTGAGCTATATAAAGCTGGTCCTAATCGTAAGGTGGAAGGCCGAAACGGTATGGTGTATGTAGAGGAAGACTGGATTGATCAGATGGCTGTCGAGCATCGTAGTGAGGAATTGCCTACTCAAAATAATTCAGATGATGACGAGGAGGGTATACCGTTTTGATGAGTGATCAGACAAACTAGATTTGGAGTTTACATATTTTGTGATGTTTGCTATTCTGGCAAGAAGCCCTTCCAGATCACATTTGTAAGCTGGGTTGTAATAAGGGTCTTATGCGGTATTTAAAAAAGGAAAATGGAAAAATATAAGCATTTATGTAGTGAGTTGAGGTGATATTATGGGACATATAACAAGCAAGGATGCCTATAAAAATTTAGAAGACAGAATCAATTGGTTTACTCAAGGGGCTCCTCCGTCTGAAAGCTTGTATAAAATTTTACAAGTTCTATTTACAGAAAAGGAAGCCAAATGGGTAGCTTTATTGCCAGTGCGTCCATTTACCGCAAAGAAAGCAGCGAAAATTTGGAATGTCAGTGAAGGAAAAGCAGAAGCCTTTTTAGAGCAACTTTGTAGGAAGGCGTTATTGATTGATTCTTTTTATAAAGGAGAGCGTCAATTTGGAATGCCACCGCCAATGGCGGGGTTTATTGAATTTGCATTGATGCGTACTAGGGGCGATATTGATCAGAAATATTTAAGTGAACTGTATTATCAATATATGAATGTCGAAGAAGATTTTGTAAAAGATTTATTTTTTGCAACAGAGACGCCTCTTGGGCGCGTATACGTGCAGGAGCCTGTGTTGACAAATAGTAACACGCTATATATTTTGGATTATGAAAAAGCAAGCCATATTATTGAAGAAGCAACACATATTGGACTTGGAACTTGTTATTGTAGACATAAGATGTTACATGTAGGTCACCCGTGTGAAATAGATGCGCCGCTTGATGTCTGTCTCACTTTTGGAAATGTTGCACGCTCACTTGCTGAAAATGGGCAGCATGCAAGGCTAATTGATAAAAAAGAAGCAATGGATGTCTTAGAACGTTCTTATGCAGCTGGATTGATACAAATTGGTGAAAATGTGCGTGAAATCCCAGCATTTATTTGCAATTGCTGTGGGTGTTGTTGTGAAGCTTTACAAGCAGCAAGAAAATTTAGTCCAATGCAACCAGTGGCGACAACAAATTTTATACCAAAGATTTTGAAAGAATGCGTAGGATGTGGTCAGTGTGAAAAGGTGTGTCCAATCTTAGCAATTTCTATGCATGATAACAAAGAGGGGAAGATCGCTCAAATAGACAACGAAGTTTGCCTTGGTTGTGGCGTATGTGTGCGAAGTTGCCCTAAAGACGCCATTGAATTAGTTAGAAGAGAAGTTGAGGTCATTACACCGGTTAATAGTACCCATAGATTTGTACTTCAGGCTATTGAAAAAGGAACGCTCCAAAACCTGATTTTTGATAACCAGGCATTTGCGAACCATCGTGCCATGGCAGCGGTACTTGGTGTAATAATCAAATTACCGCCATTAAAACAGACACTGGCTAGTAAACAGTTTAAATCAATCTATTTGGACAAAATATTGTCAAATAATAAAAGGAAATGATAGCAATTGCTCTCATTTCCTTTTTTGTTGGAATCATTAGGCATATGAAAATTAATAATACTTCTAGAATTAGATTTTTAAGATAACAATAATAATATATGATTTAAAAAAAACCTCAGTGGTAAATAATATAAATATAAACGTATTTATTTTAGATTAGAATCTGATTTTCAAGTGTGAAAATCTGTTGATCAAACTTAGAGTCATAATAATTTCAGTTCACTTTCTTACATAATTTATACACGAAAAAAACCTATAGAACATTCTTATCATACAGAACTGCTTTACTTGAATATCAATTGAAACTATAAAAATACGCTTTGATTAACTCGTTAATTAAGGCTTTTTCTATTTATGTGTTTATTGATTCCGCACCAGTTATACCAGTAGCTGACACTGTTATCATATCAAGCTATTTAGATAGGTTAACTTTGAATAAAAATGCGAGCAAAGACTAGAGGTGTACAATGTTCATAGTATGGTTGGAAAATTTTCAAAATCCAAAATTGGATATGAAGCGCATATTGAATGACAAGAATAAAATATTTATGTTGCATGAAATTAACTATGGTGATGATGGCAAACCAATGCGTCATATCTATCCCGAAGTTAGTAGAGCGTGGATTGAAAAACTCAAAGAGGTGACTCTTACGGGTGATTCAAGTGCATATGAAGGATATGCTAAACTTATGGATCAATATGTTTCCATGCGTGTTTACAGCCCACAGGAAAATCAATTTGTGACTGTGATTACAGATGTCTCAGAAATTACTGAGGTTAATCAAAATATTTTAAAGAAAAATGAATTTTTGGAAACTATGCTGTTATCAGTTAGTGATGGATTTATTTCAACTGATCTAGAAAACAAAGTGACAATGATGAATTACTCAGCAGAAAAAATGACTGGGTGGACACAAGATGAAGCCTATGGCAAACAATTAGCTATAGTCTTTAAAATGGTTGGAAAAGAACCGGAAGGCGAAACTGATATTCCGGAGTCACAATATATAGCAAAAGAAAAATTTTTAATTGACCGTTTTGGGAACATGATAGCTATAGAGGAAAGTACTACTCCAATTATGAATGGTTCTGGAAAAGCATATGGAAAAGTGATCATGTTTCGAGATATATCAGAAGAAAACTATCGCATTAGACATATTGAATACTTAAGCTATCATGATCAACTTACAGGTCTTTATAATCGTCGCTTTTTCGATGAGGAAATGAAGCGCATTGATACAGAGCGGAATTTACCAATTTCTTTGGTGATGATTGATGTCAATGGTTTAAAACTCACTAATGATGCGTTTGGTCATCAGATGGGTGACAGACTACTCAAGAAAATTGCAGATATCTTAAAACTTGAATTCAGAGCTGACGATATCATCGCAAGAATAGGTGGGGATGAGTTTGCAGTGATTTTGCCAAATACTAGACGAGAAGAAGTATTACCTATTTTAGAACGTGTGCAGTACGCAGCAGACCATGCAAAGTTTGAGAATATCTATCTTTCATTTTCAGCAGGATCAGATACTAAAGCAATACAATATGAAAATATAATGGAAGTCTTTATTCGTGCAGAAAATGAAATGTACAGAAACAAACTCACTGAGAGTAAAATGATGCGAAACCGGACAGTTCAATTGATCATTGAAGCCCTCTCTGAAAAATGCGTCAAAAACTGTATAAACCACTCTGAAGTGACACATTGGTGTACAATGATAGGAAAAGAACTTAATTTGACTCAAGAAGAGTTAGATGAACTGGATTTAGTAGCACTCATTTACGATATTGGTAAGATTTCCATCAGTGATGAATTGTTGAGCAAACCAGAAAAGCTTACTGAAAGTGAATATGAAAAAATAAGGAGACATCCTGAAGTGGGTTATCAAATACTCAAATCAGTGGATCAATACGCCAACATTGCTGAATACGCGTTATCTTATCATGAAAAATGGGACGGTAGCGGTTATCCACGGAAACTAAGGGGTGAGCAAATTCCACGATTCGCTAGAATAATAGCCATTGTAGACACATATGAGGCCTTGATATCTGAACGACCATACAGGCGTGCGATGCTTCCATGTGACGCCTTAGAATTCATTAAAAGTAAATCAGGTATCGAGTTTGATCCAGAAATCGTTAAAGTGTTTATTAGACAATTAGAACAAAAGGAAAATTGTTGATTTCAAGCACAACATTGATTGCAAACTTGAAAAAGCGATGCTCTAACTCAATATAAATGATGCTTTCAGTGCGAAATGTTCACTTGACGATGATGACGATCAACACTATCAGACAGAGCCACACGAATGAATCGCCGATTGCAGGATATAGCGTAGACACCCCATTTATAGGCACCTCGGCAACCATTGTCCATTCGCTTCCACTACTGATATAGTGATCCATTTTTGCGAGTGTTTCTCCTTGGGGATTTACTGCAATGGAAAGACCATTGACGTCTTGGCGGAAAAGTGAATATCCGTTTTCGATTGCGCGAGTCATACCGACCATACTGTGCAGCGGGTCAATTTCCTTCCAATCTGCAGTCGGAGCAAGCATGATGTCCACATCATTTTGTCCGGCCTGTCGCATCACGACTGGAAAATCTTGATCCCAGCAAATGACACCGCTCAACCTTCCATACGGTGTATCAACCGTTTGCAGTATTCCAGTGCCCCTTACTGTACCTTCGATGAGATTGCCACCGTATTTGTAGTGCTCTATCACAAGTTTGCCTTCAGGGCTAAAAATGTACAATTTATTTTCATCAATTGCTTCGGGACTGACTACATATGGGCAAATCACGAGATAGATGCCCAGTTCCTTGGCTTGTTTTTTTGCCTTTTCTAGTAGCTTCAACTCATCCTTTTTCGCAACTGGTGGTGATATTTCTGACCACACGACAATCTTTGCACCCGCTTGCGCCTCTCTTTGAGTGACTTCGAATAAACGGGATTGAATATCACTGGACATTTCTATGAATCGATCGAAGTCGTTGCTGGCGGCGGTCATTACGGCTTGTCCTTCCTGGCCTCTAAGGTCGAATACATGAACTCCCGCTATGCGCACCGTGCCTTGGTTTGAATCAGGTAGAATTAGTCTGAGACTTCCGAAAGTGAACACAGAAATCATGAGAATCAAGTAAAGGATTACAGGTCTTTTGATAGTGTCAAAATTCTTTATGTTGTCATAGATCCAGTTAACGAATGAACCGAACCATACGATCAAAAAAGTGATTCCAAATGTTCCTGTGATTGAAGCCAGCTGCATCACGGGCAATACTTGGTACTGTGAGTAAGCAAGCATGCCTGTGTTGCCTAAGGGGTTAACGAGCGTTAATAGGAACTCTACAGCCACATAGGATAACGGGAATACCAGAGTGGACACGACACTCTTTAATCGGTGGTACATCACCGAATCCAGAGTGAACAGCAGTCCATATATAGGCCCCAAGAATGCAGGAAGATAATATAGAATGCTGGCCGGATTTGATGAAGTAAATTTTAAAAACGCAATCTGTGAACAGACAGAGAAGAGGATTGAAGTTACTAAGAAACACTTTAAGGGTTTTTGTTGTCTTGTATAACGCAACAGAAAGAGCGGATATAACCACGCTGCCAAAGCGAAACACCATCTTCCGTTGCTGAAAAACAAGAACATCGTCCCAAATAGCAATATTGCTCCTTTTTTTACTGAGTCTTCCTTATGCATGAATAGCCTCCTTAGGTTGCTGATTGGGGACAGGTCAAAAGTGGTACCTAGCGAAAGCCAGGCACCACTTTTGACCTGTCCCCAATCAGCATTTTCATTTATACGAATAGCAACGGAATGACATGTAGTACAATATCTCCTGTGAAATGTGTCATCATAGAAGCTTCAAGTCCTTTTTTCCAGTAAAGATATCCAAAAACAATTCCAGGAATACCATTGCCCAGCATAATCTTAATTATTATAGAAGGTGTCAGAGCAAACATTTGAGAGGCCGTAACCAAGTGTCCTGCTCCAAAAGCCAGTCCAGCCACCAGTATACTGATCCATATTGCAATCTTTGATGGCACTGTTTTCCTTCTTCGAAGCTTCGCTATGATGAATGAAATGAACCACGCATATAATGTCATAAAAAACAATCTCATGGTGATTTCTTCAAACATACCTCCATAGAAGGCTGAGAGGATACTCTCAAAAGCACTTGGTACTTGACCGGCAATACTGTCGCTACCAATGGGATCAGAGGGGATCAAACTGATAAAAAGTGTTGAGATCGATACAACGACTCCAATAATCGGAGCGTATAGGAGTGTAAACTTCAGTTTTTTACGCGGTAATTTTTCTCCATTGACCCAAGCCTCAAGAATTGGAGAACCCATATTCATGTGTTTTGCAAGAAAAAGACCGATAAACACAGTCAACAGTGAAATGATTCCGTTCAACGGCAAAGCATAAAAAAACATATATTCCATTGTAAGTTCTTTACCGGTCATTGTTGTAATCGCAGGCTGTCCGAGTACAGTAGACACAATAACCATTCCCATTAAAAGCCAATATAGTTTCCAGTTAATCCATTCTTTCATTTTCATACCTCCAAGTTTGTATTATCATTATCGATAATGATAATAATAGAATATAAAATTAACACCATCATTCCAACAACCATTTTTTGATCAATTCTACTAAGTTTTGATGTAAAGGCTGGTCAGCTTCGCTTTGATACTGCTTTTTAAACTTCATGGCCGAGATTTGTCCTTTGAATTCCTTTAAAATATGGTCCATGTTTTCAACCACATGACATTGTGTGTCACCATTCACCAATTCAGGTAAGGACTTCAATCTTTCAGGATTAGCCTGGAAATCTTTATCCCCCGTAATTGCAAGAATAGGACAATTGATCTTCATAAGATCCTCATAAATATTGTAATTGAAGTGTTCTCTCTGCCATTTCGCATTTATTTTGACCAAATTATATTTCATAACAGCTTTATTGGATGCTTTGATCTTTTCAATGAGCTTCG
>JAGXHV010000100.1 GCA_024636005.1 Bacillota bacterium | reverse complement strand
GATGTTTGGATGGGTTTGAATGTATCACATCAGGGTAAAAACAAATTGGATGTTTTGATCCCGCGAAGCTCATTGGACGCCTTATTCGCGGAGGAACAAGTGGCGTAACCGACCTATATGGTCGGTTTTTTTACGTTTGGGGGAGGTATTATGAGAGAAAAAAAAATGAGAAAGGTTTTGGTTTGGTTTTTGTTGTTGGCGCTCGTATTGGGACAGGGAAACATGTCTTTTGCTGCAAAGCCAGTTAGGCCAGCTCCCGAGCCATCAAGTACGTTGGATATTACAACCGGTGATTTAACTCTGACTGTGCAAGAAGATCAGGTGATTAATTTTACTGTTAATGCATCTACAAAGGAAGAATATGCCATAATATGGGGAATGACAACTTCCGATTATGGATTATTGAGCTTGAAGGACACAACATCACCAATAGCAAAACCTGGTAAAAAAGTCACCGCATATTTACAAGATGCCACTTTTTTGTTTGAACCTTCTGATGTGGAAAGTGATCAAATTGCAGTTTTCACTATCACTGCAGTAAAACCATATAATTCGATTAATAAAGATCAAGTTACAGTTACAATCAATGTGACATCGCTTGAGATTCAAATGAATACTCCTCCTGTTGCTATTGAAGATCTTGTGGAGGGAGTTGTGGGCTCTGAAATACTGATCCAACCAATACTCAATGATACTGATTCAGAAGGAGATGTTATTACACTGGTTTCTGTACAAGATGAGTATGGAACAGACATACCTTTTGAAGGGTCTGATATCAGACTCACTCCTGCTGTTACTGGCACTATAACACTATATTACGTTATCAGTGATGGTGAAGCCACAGTGGAGGGAATAATAACAATGAAGGTTGCTGAGAAGCCCTTCGTATATGTTGCACTGGGAGATTCCATACCAGCAGGTGTTAGTTATGAATATAATCAAACAGGGGGAATAATAGAATCTTACACTGATAAAATGTATATTAGTTTAGGAAATCAATATGCAAAAGTTGTTTATCATGATAAGACGATTTCAGGAATGAATATTTATTTGCTCCCAAGTCAAAATCCTGATAATGAGATTACTCTTTATGATCAAGTCATGTATGACGAAGTTACCCAAAATTACATTGATTCAGCCGACCTGATTACATTATGCATCGGAGCAAATGATATTATGGATGCGGCTCGAAGAAAAATTGCTGACTTATTGCTATTTGAATTTACTTATATCGATTTCTATGATATCGATTTGAAGACAGCAGATGATGGGAGAGCAACTTTTGAAAAATATTGGCCGCTTATCATAGATAAAATCAAATCTATTAATCCAGATGTAAAGTTGATGGTGATGACTGTATATAATCCTTATAACTTTAATGATAATACAAGCTATACTATTGGAGAAGGTCAAGATACTAACTTAAGTATTCATGACCAAGTAGATTTATATCTTTCGGGGACATCTGAGTCTTCCAGAGGCATCAATACAATTATTAAAGAATATGAGTTTGATAATTACAATTCTCAAAATTATAAAGTAGTGGACGTGCATTCTTATTTTGAATCTGATTATAAAGATGCAAAAGGAGCTGTAACAGGGTTTTATGGATTATCACCAATATTATGGGTTCCAATAAAAGATCCTCATCCAGATAATACTGGACAAAACGAAATCTACAATTTGCATTTTAAAGCGTACCAACAGATGAATTAAGTCCAGTACAATCAACGACAAAAAAGAGATGTTCTATTTAAACTTGAACATCTCTTTTTTATTTTCATTTTTTATAAGGCAATTTTCTCTCATTTACACTAGTTGGATTAAATATTATTCGACCTTCATAATCGGTCAGCCATTTTAATTCAGAATTAACTTTCATTGTATACCTCCATATTGAACATCATATTGTTTTGTTATCCCTTACATCTATAGAACGTTTGAGAGGGTGAAAGTGTCCAAAAAAAATAAAAAAAATTTTAAAAAGTGTAACACAAACATTGAGATAACGGTTATTATAGAATAAGGAGGAACCTTGAAATGATAGACAGATGGATTGAAAAATTCGGTAAAAGAAAGTTGTTCTTCATGTTGCTCACTTCAATTCTGATTATCGGAATTGTCATTGCAGGTGCAAAGGAATATTATTCCATGCGCTTTAAAATAGGTGATCAAGGATTTAAATATGATAGGACTGAAAATCGCAAAACATATTTTGTGGATGATGAGGGATACTCTTTAATTGCTTTTGCTGAAGGATTTGGGGGTAATATTACTTCAAAATATCAAGATGTGGTTATAAAGTACAAGAGCCAGACCATAAAAAAAACTATTGATCATGACTCAGAAAAGCCAATCAAGATTTATCTTGATGAAGAGCTGATTCATGAGGGCGAGTGGAATGAAGACGAAACCTCCTATTATAGGGCATTGATGACGAAAGTGATTGATAAGAGTATCTATTTCCAAAATGGACTTTTGACTTACAAAATTTTCATATTCATCATATTTGGTCTGATCATATCGGTTTCTATTGTGTATCCTGAAGCAGTATGGTTGTTTCAATACATGTTGTTCGTCAAAGATGGAGAGCCAACAGAATTCTACATCTTAACTCTTAGGATTACCGGAGTTGTACTCAGTTTTCTTTTGATCAGGATAGCATTTCTATAATTTGCACAAGCGGTCGCTTATCTAATATAATGTAGGGTATCAATAGCATAAGAAAATAAGAGGAGGCTACTATGCGTAATTTATTTCAAATTTCAAATCAAAGAGAAATTGATAAGATGAAATCAGATTTTCATAAGAAGATTTATTTGGCTTTTTTTCTAGGAATGGTAATTGCTTTAGCGTTTGGATTATTGTTTGCTCCAAAATCAGGAAAAGATTTGAGAGATCAGTTTTTGAAAATGTGTAAGAATTATAGAAAAAAAGTGGTAGGTGAGTTATATGTTGGGAACCTCAATTCTGATGTTTTTCATTTGAGTTCATGTGTTCATCTGCCAAATTCAGATAACAGAATCGTTTACAGAAACCGTGATGAAGCAATAGCATCCGGTAAGAAACCTTGCCATAGTTGTAATCCATAATACTTGAATCGGAGGAGTTAGAAATGAAGCCTGTAATCCTATATACAACAAAATTTTGTCCATACTGCCATAAAGCATTGAAAAAATTAGACCAAAAGGGTGTGGAATATACGAACATCAACGTCTCAAAGAATAGGGAAGAATTTGATGAAGTCATGAAAGAAACCGGCTGGGATTCAGTCCCCCAAATTTTTATTGATGGGGTTTTCATTGGCGGGTGCGATGACTTATATCTACTTGATGACCAAGGTAAACTTGACGAATTATTGGGGGTGGAATAGTGAAAAGTGACATCAGAGTCGTTCACTTCTACCACAGTGGTGTAATGGTTGAGACAAAAAACAGTCAAATTTACTTCGATGTGATCAGCGATCAAAAACCCTTTGTGGATGTGAGTAAAAAACAGTACTATTTTGTTTCGCATGCACATAATGATCACTATGACCCAAAAGTGTTTCAGGTATCGAGCCTCAATACATTTCTTATTTTTTCTGACGATATCGATGACCACCCGGAAGGGCATACTATCACTTGGGTAGAGCCCAACAAGCATTATGAGCTCGATAACATCTTAATTAAAACATTCGACTCTACTGATTCTGGAGTCGCTTTTTTGGTTGCAATAGATGGCATGAATATATTTCATTCTGGTGACCTTAATTGGTGGCACTGGGAGAATCGCCCTGCTCTGGAGCAAAAGAGTGAGGAGATGGCTTATAAAGCAATAGTATCCAAATTGGATGGAGAGAAAATTGATATTGCTTTTGTGCCTGTAGATCCGAGATTAAAATCCGCAGCATCACTTGCTGTACGTCATTTTATTGAAAAGGTCGATGTTAAAACGATTTTTCCGATTCATTTTGGAGAATCCTTTATAAT
Organism: Bacillota bacterium; assembly: GCA_024636005.1. Lineage (GTDB taxonomy): Bacteria > Bacillota > Clostridia > Peptostreptococcales > Acidaminobacteraceae > Fusibacter_D. Next base: position 1,499 of record JAGXHV010000100.1, on the reverse strand, counting down.
TTTAAATGAAATTCTCGAAAATGAAATCAAAGATGAACGGGTAAAACCCATAACCAAACGAAATGAAAGTTTTGTTTTATAAGATAAAGAGGAACTGTTATGGTTTTTGACAAAATCAAATTTGAAATATTTATCCCTTGTGATTATTTGCCCGCTTTACGCGATGTGCTACATGATGCTGGTGCGGGAAGAATCGGTGATTACGATCACTGTCTATCCATATCAGAAGTATCCGGTTATTGGAGACCACTTGATGGGGCAAATCCATTTGATGGTACAATAGGAGAAGTGAGCTCTGGTCATGAGTGCAAAGTGGAAGTGATTTGTGGCAGTGAGAATGTGGAAAATGTGATAGAGGCAATCAAATCAGTCCATCCATATGAGGAACCAGTCTTCAATATTGTCCCACTACTCAATTCGTTATATCCTTAAGATTAATCTATTATTAATGGTTTCTTAATTATTATGGTTTATAATGAGTTATAAACTAATATAAAGAGGTGCACAAAATGAAAAAAGGTTTAATTGTTTTAATTGTTATTGGAATAGTCATTGTTTCATTGGCAGGAATGGTAATCTCAAAATACAATCAATTGGTTGTTTTGGATGAAGAAGTCAGTATGTCACTCAGTCAGATCGATAATCAGCTTCAGCGAAGAAATGATCTGATTCCCAATTTGGTTGAAACAGTCAAAGCGTTTGCGACACAGGAAAGAGAAATATTTGAAAATGTTTCAAATGCTCGTGCGGCTATGATGAGTGCCGGTACAGTTGAAGAAAAAGATGCTGCAAATGCGGAGCTCACAGGTTCACTTTCAAGGTTGATTGCGATTTCAGAGAACTATCCAGATCTGAAGTCTGATGCCAATTTCAGACAACTCTCTGATGAACTCGCTGGAACCGAAAATAGAATTGCAACTGCAAGAATGGATTATAACAATGTTGCAAGGGATTACAACAGCATCGCGAAACGTTTTCCAATGAATATATTCGCAGGAATGTTTGGCTTTGACGATGCTATATATTTTGAAGCAAGTGAAGGTGCTGATCAAGTTCCGACAGTAGACTTCGGAAATTAAAGGAGGTTGCGATTTGAAAAAAAGTATTACGGCAATCCTGATGCTCATTGTCATCTTAGTAATGCCCGTGACTTTTGCAGCAACATATCCAGATTCCACAAATGATTTTTATGTCAATGATTTTGCAGATGTCTTGTCCAGTGAAACTGAGCAGATGATTATAAATACTTCTGCTGCTTTGGCGGATGCATCTGGAGCACAAATCGTAGTGGTAACTATTGATTCACTAGATGGTCAAGATATTGAATCTTACTCCACTGGTTTGTTCAGGGAGTGGGGAATTGGCGATGAGAAAGAAAACAATGGACTCCTCTTACTTGTAGCCATTGATGACAGACGATCCAGAATTGAAGTAGGCTATGGCCTTGAGGGTGCGCTCAATGATGCAAAGACAGGTAGAATTCAGGATGAATATCTTAT
>JAGXHV010000099.1 GCA_024636005.1 Bacillota bacterium | reverse complement strand
TTTCCTAAGGCTAGTATAGTTTCGCTTCGATAGCATCTGTAAATATCAGATGAGACGCTAATAAGTTTCCTTCGGAAACTTAACTACGCGCTTTTTTGCTTTACAAAAAAGTAAGTACCAATTTGCACCTGTCCCCAATCGGGAAGTTGAACTTAAAAATAATTTGTGATAGAATTAAAAGGGTTGCGAAACATCCTTGATTACCTTGAATTCAGTGAGCTAAAGGAGCGCGTTATGTATATAGAAGCAATTTTGATAGGACTTTTGATCGGTATGATCAGAAATGGGCGACTTACCAATTTTAATAACGCGAAATTTAAGGGTTGGGCAATTGCTGTTCTGGCATTTGTGGTATATCTCGTCCCTTATGCACTGAAGATCTTCAGCGTCGGCTTTGAGAATCCGCAGTGGTTTCCTTTTGCCGCGATGGGTCTGATCGGAGTGTTGGCGCTCGTCAACTTTGAAAAGACAGGGATGAAACTATTTTTCGTAGGAACACTTCTAAACATGGCGGTCATGGCTTTCAACGGGTTCATGATGCCTATAGACATAGAGAAAATGCGCGTACTCGGATTTGAATCATTTGTGGAATCCATTTCAAATGGAACCGTAGTGAATTACATCGACAGCATGGCCGCCACAAAATGGACCTTGTTATTTAGTAAAGTCATCGCACTTCCAAATTGGTATCCGCTAGCTAGAGTGATCAGCATTGGCGATATTGTTATTTCTGTCGGCATAGCACTTGTGATTCAGAGCGAGATGCTTCTTCATTCCATGCGCACAAAAAATTCAATGGTCAGATTTTCTTATAAATCTAAAATATGAATCAAATTTAAGCCATCTCTCCGAGTCCGCTCAGAGGCGATGGCTTTTTGTGACTGTTTATGGCAGTTTGGGGAATTCATTCACAAATTGTTTGAAAATTCACAGGTGGAAGTGTGTTATAATAAGAGTTAGGTGACTAAGCTCGAAAGGATGAAACTTATGAATTTAATGAAGACACTTTTTGGAGATATCAATGCCAAAGAGATTAAAAAAGTTGAAAAAATAGTAGATAAAATAGAGAGTCTTGAACCTCTTGTTCAGGGGTATTCGGATGAAGTGTTGAGCGGTCAGACGGCCGTACTCAAAGAACGCCTTTCAAGCGGAGAGACCCTCGATGACATTTTGCCTGAAGCGCTTGCCGTTTCAAGAGAAGCGGGCAGAAGAGTTCTTGGAATGAGAGCTTATCGCGTTCAGTTGATTGGTGCGGTTGTACTACATCAAGGCCGAATCGCAGAGATGAAAACTGGTGAAGGTAAAACTTTGGTTGCACCACTTGCGGCTTATTTGAACGCACTTACAGGTGAAGGCGTACATATCGTTACAGTCAATGATTACCTCGCACAGCGTGACAAGGAATGGATGGGCAAAATTTTTGAGTTCCTTGGAATGACCGTTGGTTGCGTCGTTCACGGCGTGGAAGGTGAAGACCGAATCAACGCGTACAAAGCTGACGTCACATACGGAACCAACAACGAATTTGGATTCGACTATCTTAGAGACAACATGGCCATGCGTAAAGAACGTTTGGTTCAAAGACCCCTCAATTTCGGCATCGTGGATGAGGTCGACAGTATTTTGATCGACGAGGCGAGAACACCACTGATTATTTCTGGTGAAAGCGCCAAGTCTACGGACATGTATAGACTTGCAAATTTATTCGCACTCACGCTCAAAAAAGATGAAGACGTAAAGATTGATGAAAAAGCCAAAAGCATTTCTCTTACTGACGGCGCAGTTGTCGACAAATTCGGCGATGTGGAAGAGGGCAGTGAGGAAAGAAATGGCGTTAGTAAAGCTGAAAAACATTTCGGCATAGAAAACCTCAGTGATCCTGAGAATATTGAGTATTCTCATCACATCAATCAGGCGATTCGTGCGCAGTTTTTGATGAAACGCGATGTGGATTACATCGTTAAAGATGGAGAAGTCATCATAGTCGATGAGTTCACCGGACGTTTGATGTATGGAAGAAGATATTCCAACGGACTTCACCAAGCGATTGAAGCCAAAGAAAACATAGAAGTCAGAAAAGAGTCTCAGACCCTTGCGACCATAACCATACAGAACTATTTCAGAATGTATAAAAAGATTTCAGGTATGACCGGTACGGCGAAAACCGAGGAAGATGAATTCAGACACATCTACAACATGGATGTTCTCATGATTCCGACCAACAAGCCTATTGCGAGAACGGATCTTGAAGATGCCATCTATAAGAATCTTAAGGGCAAATTCACGTCAGTAATCAAGGATATCGAAGCCAGACATACGAACGGTCAACCGATTCTTGTCGGTACCATCAGCATTGAAACATCAGAATTTTTAAGCACGCTCCTTAGAAAGAGCGGTATCAAGCATGAAATCCTCAACGCGAAGCAGCATGACCGAGAGGCGGAAATTGTTGCTCAGGCAGGTCGTTTCAAGGCAGTCACCATCGCTACGAACATGGCGGGTCGTGGTACTGACATCGTACTCGGAGGTAATCCTGAGTTCCTTGCAAAACGCGATATGCAGCGCAAAGGCTATTCAGATTACATCATTCATCACGTTTCAAGTCCTTTTGTGGGCAATGACCCAGAAGTGATTGAAGCAAAGCCGATTTATGATGCACTTTATGCGGAACATAAAATAGTGACCGATGCAGAAGCTGTTCAGGTCAAAGAAGCCGGTGGTCTACACATCATCGGTACCGAGCGACATGAATCCAGACGAATTGACAACCAACTCAGAGGTCGTGCGGGTCGTCAAGGTGACCCGGGTTCAACACAGTTTTACATCTCCTTCGAAGATGATCTCATGAGACTCTTCGTCAGCGATAGAGCCAAATCAATTGTCGAATCCTTAGGATTTGACGAAGAGATGCAACTCGAAAACAAAATGCTCACAAAATCCATTGAAAATGCACAAAAACGTGTTGAGGGCAGAAACTTCTCCATACGTAAACATGTTCTCCAGTATGATGATGTCATCAACACACAAAGAGAGATCATTTATGGTCAAAGAAATAAAGTTATGCATGGTGAAAACCTCAGAGAATATGTCCTTTCCATGATTGAAAAAGTCATAGAAAGAGCAATCCCAATGTTTACGGAAGGTTACAAGTATCCGGAAGAGTGGGATCTTGATGGTCTTCTCAACTACCTGCATCCAATATTCCTACCTCAAGGCACGATTGTCTTCAAAGATGTTGAGTCACTGACCAAAGCATCACTCAAAGAAATCATTTACAGCAAGGCAGTTGAGCTGTACGAAAATAAGGAACAAGAGATTGAACCTGACAGAATGAGAGATGTGGAACGTGCAGTACTTCTGCGCATCGTCGACCTTCACTGGATTGATCATATCGATGCGATGGACGACCTGAAACAAGGCATCGGACTTCGCGCGGTTGGACAGCAAGATCCAGTCATCGCATATAAAATGGAAGGTTTCGACATGTTCGAGGAAATGATTGCGAACATTCAGGAAGAAACCGTCAAAGGTCTGTTCCACGCCACCCTCCGTACAGATACGGAACACAAACGTGTCGCCATCATCACGGGCACATCAGGTGGAGATGAACAACCAGGTTCCAAAACGTTCAAAACGGATAAAAAAATTGGTCGAAACGATCCGTGTCCATGTGGCAGTGGTAAAAAATATAAGAAATGCCACGGCGCAAACATCAACGATTAACCATTAGGACTTCCGTTTGGGCAACGCTCAGGCGGAAGTTCGTGTTTATTAGAAGGGAGTATTCTATGATTATGCTGGAAAGGTACCAAAGGGAAATCAAAAAACTAAAAGCGTCCATCGCCGAGCTCGAGGTGTCACTTTGACCTGGCTAAGGCGAAGTACAGAATTGAAGAGATAGAAATGGATATGACTGCACCGGATTTTTGGAACGACAATGAAATGGCGCAGACAAAACTCAAATTTCAAAAGGCACTGAAGACCAAAGTGGAGAAATACGATGCACTCATCAGTAAAGTGGATGACCTCGAAACACTCTGCGATATGGCTCTCGAGGAAGAAGACGATTCACTTGAACCTGAAGTGGAAGCCATTTATATTGAAACCGAAAAAATCTATGCCAAAATGAGATTGGAAACATTACTTACTGGAGAGTTTGACTCAAACAATGCCATCATGGCAATCCACGCCGGTTCTGGCGGAACCGATGCGCAGGATTGGGCGGAGATGCTCTTTAGAATGTATAAAAGATGGGGCGATTCCAAAGGTTACGGAGTGAGAATTTTGGACCTTCAAAACGATACCGAGGCGGGCATCAAAAGCGTTTCCATGTTGTTTGAGGGACTCAATGCTTATGGCTTCCTGAAATCCGAAAAAGGTGTGCACAGAATCGTAAGAATCTCACCTTTTGATTCATCCGGAAAACGACACACTTCTTTTTCATCGGTGGACGTCATGCCTGAACTTGATGATTCCTTTGAAATCGACATCAATCCGGTGGATCTTAAAATCGATACCTACAGAGCATCCGGTGCCGGTGGACAGCACGTCAACACCACGGATTCCGCTGTGAGAATAACACATATTCCAACGGGTGTGGTCGTACAATGTCAAAACGAACGTTCACAAACCGCAAACAAGGCCACTGCTATGAAGATGTTGATGGGCAAACTCATTGAACTTCAGGAGCGTGAAAATAAAGACAAGATAGAGGATTTGGCTGGCGATTACTCTCAAATCACTTGGGGCAGTCAAATTCGTTCATACGTTTTTCATCCGTACAACCTCGTTAAAGATCACAGAACGGGGGCTGAAATGGGGAACATCCAGGCTGTTATGGACGGCGATATCGATTTGTTCATAGACAGTTATTTGAAAGGGGAAAGTATCAATGAATCAAACGAATAATCTGATCATAGGTCAATTGGCCGCTGAACTGAAACTTAGCATAAAGCAGGTAGAAGCGACCATTAATCTGATCAATGAAGGCAACACCATACCTTTTATCGCGCGTTACCGTAAGGAAATGACCGGTGGTATCAGCGATGAAGTGCTCAGGGATTTTGACGATAGACTCAAATATCTCAATAATTTAGAGGCGAGAAAAGAAGAAGTCCTTAGAATTATTGAAGAGCAGGGCAAATTGACTGAGGAATTAAAAACCAGTATCGAAAAAGCAACAGTCCTTCAAAAAGTGGAGGATTTGTACAGACCTTTCAAACAAAAGAAAAGCACCCGTGCTTCAAAAGCCATTGAAAGAGGACTCGAGCCACTTGCCGATGTCATCTGGGCGGAAGATTTCGTCGATGGTGATTTCAGCGAGCTCGCCGCGACTTTCATTGATGAGGAAAAAGAAGTTAAAACCGCTGAAGAAGCTACCTCCGGCGCACTCGACATTATTGCCGAGCGCATCTCGGACAACCCTGATTACAGGGCTTTCATCCGTGAACTCAACCAAAGACATGGCCTCATTGAATCGGTTGCTGTCGATGCTGAGGAACAAACCAATTATGAGATGTATTACAAATTCAGTGAAGGCGTCTCAAAAATTGCCAACCATAGAGTTCTTGCGCTGAATCGTGGCGAGAAGGAAAAGAAACTCAAGGTGAAACTCATTAGTCCGGATGAACAGATTGTCGAGCAGATTAAGATCAGACAAATCGGAAATACCATGGCACTGACCACGAATTATCTGATTTCAGCTATCGAGGACGCTTATAAAAGGTTGATTGCACCTTCCATCGAACGTGAGATCAGAAGCATTTTGACTGAACGCGCTGAGGAAGATGCCATCAAAGTATTCGGTAAAAACACAAAGTCTCTCTTACTCGTACCGCCTGTGAAAGATGTCAAAGTCCTCGCAATCGACCCGAGTTACCGAACAGGCTGTAAACTTGCAGTGCTCGATGAGACCGGAAAGCTCCTCAAGTACGATACGATTTACCCGAACGCCCCTCAAAACAAGGTGGCTGAGGCGAAGGTGACACTTACAAATCTCATCAAAACTTATGATGTCAGAATCATTCCAATAGGTAACGGCACTGCGTCAAGAGAGACGGAAAGTCTTGTGGCGGAATTGATCAAAGAATTTGACACTGAAGTGTATTACGCGATCGTCAGTGAAGCGGGTGCATCCGTTTATTCTGCATCCAAGCTAGCCACTGAGGAGTATCCTGACATTGATGTCTCCATTAGAGGAGCCATTTCAATCGGTAGAAGACTTCAAGATCCACTTGCTGAGCTTGTTAAAATTGATCCTAAGAGCATCGGTGTCGGTCAGTATCAGCACGATGTCAACCAAAAGCGTCTGGAAGAGCAATTGACCAATGTGGTTGAAGACTGTGTAAACAGTGTCGGCGTGGATCTCAACACGGCGACACCTTCACTACTCGGATATGTTGCCGGTGTTTCAAACACTATCGCGAAAAATATTGTGGCGTATAGAGACGAGAACGGTAAATTCAAATCGCGTAAGGAAGTCCTCAAAGTAAAGCGTCTCGGCGAAAAAGTGTACGAGCAATGTGCGGGATTCCTTCGCATTTCCGGTGGAGTGAACCCTCTGGACAATACTGCGGTGCATCCAGAGGCTTATGATGTGACCTTGAGACTATTTAAACTGCTCGATTACGATCTTGAGGAGCTTAAAAAAAGTGCGCTGAAGGATATTGAGGAGAAGATAGCGGTTTATGGCGGTGACAACCTTGAGAAGGGGCTTCGTGAATTGTCTGAGAAGCTTGAGATCGGAATTATGACTTTAAGAGACATTGTCGAGGAGCTCAAAAAGCCTGGTAGAGATCCGCGTGACGAGATGCCAAAACCGCTTTTCAGAAGCGATATTCTCAAAATGGAAGACCTCGCTGCGGGCATGATCATGTCCGGTACGGTCCGAAATGTCGTGGACTTTGGAGCTTTCGTGGATATCGGCGTGAAACAGGACGGACTCGTTCATATTTCTGAGCTTTGTGATCGATTTGTGAAGCATCCGATGGAAGTGGTGTCTGTAGGGGACACGGTTTCTGTTAAAATCCTTAGCGTCGATTTCAACCGTGGGAAAATTTCTTTATCCATGAAAAATATTCAAGAAGCTTGATTGAATTTTCTGAAAAGAGTGATATAATTTATTTAGAGTACCGAAATATTTTTTTCAGGGGGATCAATATGTTATTCATAAAAAACGCAAAAGTTTATACTATGGCTGGTGATGTTATTGAAGGCGGATGCATTCTGGTCGAGGACGGAAAGATCAAAGAAGTGGGTACGGATTTGGTGGCACCTCTTGAT
>JAGXHV010000098.1 GCA_024636005.1 Bacillota bacterium | reverse complement strand
TCCAGTTACTCGAAAATATTCAAGACACTGTTTTTATACATTGTCTTACCTATAGTCAGTGTTTATACCGTGATATTATATGCGTATTTTGTGAAAATTCTTATTGAGTTTGAATTGCCCCAAGGCTTGATTGGGAACTTGGTGCTCTGGTATGCCACTGTGAGTGTGTTGACACTTTTCTTTGTCAGAGACCTCAAAGATGAAGTCCCTTGGCTGGAAAGATTCATGAATATTTACATTCCGCTTATGATAGTCCCTATAGTGATGCTCTTTATTGCCATCGGAATCAGAATTGATGGCTACGGCATCACGATGCCAAGATATTTTGTGGTGTCGCTTGCATTTTTTTTGGCTTTAGCCCTTGTGATCATGCGCTTTAAGAAAACAGACACGTCTGTTCCAGTGAGTTTGATGCTTATAGCTTTTATCGGGGTTTCTTTTTTTGGAGTGTTTTCAGGTTACTCGGTGACACTTACGGATCAAAATGCCAGACTGGAGAGCATGTTCATAGAGTATGGACTAAAAGATGCAAATGGTAACTTCATTGCCAAACCGGATTTGGATGAAATGAAGAAGGTTGAAGTGTCTGACCAGATCCAATTCTTGACTCGAAATTATGAAATTGAGGAAATAAAAGCTTTGCCTGAGGATTTTGATCAGGATAAGGCGGTTTCATTACTTGGTTTTGAACTATACAATTACTGGAGAGGCAACAACAATTTGACATATTTCAATTACTTTAATAAGGACGAGTCCACATTGATTGATGTCTCAAGTGCCGACTTTATGATGCTAAGTAGCAGTTATAACGCAATTGATAATGTCGATATCGGCGGCCGCCTTGAACTATCAAAAGAGCAAGATCAACCTGAACTGAAGTTTGTTTCAGATGGCAAAGTGGTCGCTGAGATCAATCTCGAGGACAATGCTAAGACGTTTTATCTGAATCAAAACGAATTGCCATCTTATGAGTTCGGATTGCCAGGAGCCTCAGGAAAACTTGTGGTCAGTTTGAATTTCAAATCAATAAGTGGTCATCAGGGACAAGATTCGAATGACGATGCTAATGAATTGACAATTGACATGTACGAAGTATGGATTATGATGGGAATCGAATGATACAGAATTCCCAAAAAAATTTACACATAATTCATTTTCACTTGATTTGTAAAAAGGTATAATGTTTAGAGGAACGAAATAAAAAAAGATAGAGGAATTTATGAAAAACAAGGGATTGATTTATACAAAAGAGCAGTACGTCGAAAAAAATGTAGCTTATTTTCTGGATCAATCAAAAGAGCGCGCCTGTCTTTTGGGTGCAGAGATGGAACATTTTTTGATCAATCGTGAAACACTTAGAAGTTATAGGTATGATGAACCCGGTGGACAAAAAGAGATCTTGGAACGGCTTCATGTTTCCGGGTGGAACATAATCGGTATTGAGGATGGTAACATCCTAGGTCTTGAGAAATCGGGATCCACCATAACGCTTGAACCGGGTGGTCAGATTGAATTCAGTCTTAGACCATTTGAGACTGTAGGTGAGATCGACGAGGAGTACAGAGCGATCGCAAATGAAATTAAAGCGGTTTTAAGACCTGAACAGGCACTTGTGTCTCTTGGCTACCATCCTAAAACCAAAATATCAGAATTACCATTGCTGCCAAAGAAAAGATATGCCATGATGTTTGATTATTTCAAGGATCATGGTCGATTTTGCCATAATATGATGAAGGGTACCGCATCAACACAAGTATCCATAGATTATTTGAATGAAGAAGATTTTATAAGGAAATTCAGAGTCGCGAATTTTATTTCACCAGTCATGGCCAACCTTTTTGATTCAACGCCTATTTTCGAAGGTGATAAATACAGTGGAAGGAACTGTAGAACGGCAATTTGGGAAGAGACCGACATCAAACGTTCGAAACTTATACCGGGCAGTTTGGACTCAAGATTCGACTTTGAATCTTATGCAAGATATTTGCTTAAAATGCCACCGATTCTTCTCTTATCAAATGGTGTGTTGAATTATACGAAAAATCAACCTCTTGAAGAACTTCTAGGGGATTATCCGCTTGCGGTATCCGACCTTGAACATATCCAGACGATGGTTTTTCCGGATGTGAGGCTGAAAAAGTATCTTGAGATCCGAATGGCTGATGCTTTGCCTTACCCTTATAATCTAAGCGTGGTGGCGCTCATTAAAGCCTTGTTTTATGATTCAAGGAATCTTAATGAGTTATACGAACTCTCGCTGAAATATGATGATGCATGGGTGAGAAGACAAAATGTACAGCTCACCAAAAGGGATGAGGAGATGGATTCTGATTTTGTGGCACTCACTGACAAAATCATGAAGATGGCACTGGAAAGTCTTGATGATGATGAGCGATGGCCCCTTGAAAAGCTGAGGACATTAAGAGATCAGGATCAGTCGATGTCGATATATTTGAACAGATTATATGATGAAGATCAGAAAGCATTTGTCAAAAGTATAGAAGTTTTGGAGGTAGGGAATGAAAATTGAAACTAAGATGGTTAAGACCATTATGGACAATCAGTCCTTTTACCTAGAAGATTTTCTAAGAGTGAAGGATGCTGTTTCAAAATCAAAAGCCATATATAAAGGTCAACCTGTGCCCTATCTTTATATCCCGAAAATTTATGATGAAAAGGATGTGGAGACATTCAAATCCGCTTTGTCGGGGATGATGGACGTCATAGAAAGAACCATCGGTCTCTACAAAGCGGAAGAGTCCGTTAGGCGTTTATTCGGTTTTGAGGAGAAACTTGAAGAACTGATTCTATTGCCGCATGATTACGAAGTGACTGTTCCAATGGGACGGTTCGACATATTCTATTATGGACCAGGGGATTATAAATTCTGCGAACTCAATGCGGACGGTGCCTCAGCGATGAACGAGGAAAAGGAATTGTCTGCGATCATAAGTGAAAATGCGATTGTCAATACCTTTGAATCCAAATACGATTTCAAGGTGTTCGAACTGTTCCATACCTGGGTCAATGCGCTTGGAGACATTTATTCAAGTTTTACCCAAACCCGTGGAATCAAATTGAAATCAAAGGCCGATACAGTTATCGCAATTGTAGATTTCATAGACAAATCCAGTTCGATTGAGTTTGAAGTTTTCAAAGAGGCTTTTATCGAGCAAGGCTATCAGTGCATCATTGTCGATCCTAGAAATATTGAGACCGTGGATGGGAAGATGTTCTCAGATGGAATTGTGATTGATGTGGTCTACAGAAGATTGGTCACCAAAGACCTTATGGATCGGTATGATGAGATTCCTGCTTTCATCCAAGGACTGAAAGCAGGTGAGACATGCGTTGTTGGATCCGTGAAGACTCAGATCATTCATACCAAACGGTTCTTTGAAGTGCTTCATACACCTGAATTTAGAACCTATCTAAGTCCTGGACAACTGGAGTTCATCGATCAACATGTTCCTTTCACAAGACCGCTTATTGAAGGGGCTGACTTTAATGATTACGTGAAGTCTAAAGATGATCTGATCATCAAACCTGTGGATTACTACGCTTCTAAAGGGGTCTGTGCGGGAATGGATTACAGTGAACCTGAATGGGCGGCGCTTCTTAAAGAGAAAATGAAGGAAGATTTTATCATACAGTCATATTGCCCACTTTCACTTGTAGACAATGTGATTTATGATAAGGAAGGCAAGCTTGAGCCATGTTCCTTTAAAACCATTACAGGTCTTTTCGTCTATAATGGCGAATTTGCTGGAACATACGTCAGAGCTGGTCTGAACGCCATTATTTCAGGGCTTCACGAGGGCTACACCATGTCATCGATGGTGGTGACGGAAAAATAAATACTGGGTTATGGAGGCGAAAATGATTTACGGGATACTTCGATATCCACATCCGAATAGCCGATATTATGAGTCTACGAGGACGTTATTGTCAAATGAGTTTCAAATTTTGATGAATGGAACAGGCGAAACCTACGAAATGATCGGTTACAAAACGATTGGAGGGGTGGAGCTCTTTTGTTTCTCACTTGACGCTCCACTTAAGGACCAGACACGAAAGATACTGCACAGAATATCATCACTGCATATTTTGTTTGAGATCGAGGACGGACTGAGGCTGCTGCCTTTGAATGAAGACAGGTCTAGTTATTTCAAAGACGATATGGCCAGTATTTTGAAGTATAGTGGAAAAACAAATGAGGAATTCACAGCCATGATGATCAATCTGGGGGTGTTCAGCAGTTCTTTCGCTGACAAATACGATACACCTCTGACGGTGTTCGATCCGATGTGTGGTAGAGGAACAACACTTTACAAATCCTTGATCATGGGGTACAACGCCTCTGGAATTGATATCGATAAGAACGACGTGAGTGAAATCAATCAATACATGAAACGGTATTTGAAATACCACATGTATAAGCATGAAGCTGAACACCAGACCATCAATATGTTCGGTGAACATAAAGGGACGAAATACACGATCACCACAGCAGACACCAAAGAAAACTATAAAGCAAAAGATGTGCGTGTGATTCAATTTGCTCAGGGCGATACGCGCGAATCCAATTGCTTTTTCCGCAAAGAACAATTTCACATTTTTGTAACAGATCTGCCTTATGGCGTTCAGCATTCCACGGTATCAACAACAAAATTTGTCGATATACTTGAACTATTGAAAAGTTCAGCGAGAGAATGGCACCTTCTTTTAAAGAAGGGGGGCGCGGGTGTGATTGCGTACAATACGCATCACATCGGACGTACTGTAATCTCCGAAGTCTTTAAAAATGCGGGATTTGAAGTCCTGGAGCATTCACCATATAATGAGTTTGAGCACTGGGTGGAACAAGCGGTCAATAGAGATTTGTTGATAGTTAGAAAATAATCAAATGGGGACAGGTACAAACTGGTGCAAAGGGGACGGGTCTGAATTGGTATCTAGCAAAGCTAGGTACCAATTTGGACCTGTCCCCTTTAGTTTTGTACCAGTTTCTACCTGTCCCCATTTGATATCAAAAATTGTCTCAAAAAGTAATATTCGGGTATTAATTATAGTAGAAAGATGTTTTTTAGAAAATATTTTGTAATGAAATATGTCATTATAAAGCTAAGCATCACCAATAATAACTATTGATTACGTAAGTGATAATGGTTATACTTATAAAGGAAATTTTAGAGAAAAGGTGATTGGATGTATGATATACGCGATGTCCTAAATAAGGGCATTGAGATAACAAAAAAATGGAAACAGAATTTAGAAAAGGCGAGGGATGATCAAGGTGATGTAAGAATCAGAATGGTCATGAACGTTTTGATTAAGTCCACTGAAAACGATATTACTCATTATGAGAGTTTGATTCATGGAATCACCAATGATATGGCAGAAGATTTGGATTTTGCTTTCTATGATAAGATTTCATCGCTGGTGAATCAGTTCTCCAGAACGATTATTGGACCGACAACTAATGATCGCAAAGAGCTCATCAAGTTCGCCATCGAACAGGAGAATGCTGTATATGCCTTGATTCTCGACATTCAGGGCAGAATGGTCATGGACAATGAATCCTATGACAATCAGGCATACAACGTTCTGAGTGAAGTCATTGAAGAGAAGAGAAAACTGATATCACAACTTGAAAATATGGTTAGGGCAGGGCAAAGTGACCGGTAATTGGTGATGCCCTGTTTTTTTTATGTAGTTCAATCATTTGTGTTATAATATCATTAGTGATTGAACTACATATTAAGGGTATAAATAACAATACTATATTTACGGAGGGTTCACATGAGCGAAACTAAACAACCTATACCACGAAAAAGAGCACATTTGCGCTATGCACTCAGCATACACATGAAATATGGAGAAGTGCTCCATGTGGAGGATCTGACAAAAGAAGAAAAAGACCAGTATTTTGAACTGGCGAGACACGATGATCGTTCACTTATAGTGGAAGATACTACAAGTGTTAGACATATTTTGGGTAAGGATATAGCAAAGATATCTGTAAAAGCATATGACGATCAATATGAAAAATTGATTCATCCACTTGAAAAAATGATGTTTTCTGAATCCACACTCGGTAGAAAACTTTTCTCCACGATCATCAAGGCGTTTGTAGGTATATCATTCCTAGGTATGATTGGGGTCTTCGGACTTGCAATGATTGAAGGCAACATTCTCGATGTGTTTTTTGATCCGAAATTATTTGGAACGACCATTATTAAAGGGTTTGATTTTATCAAAACATTGTTCAACTATACCGTGATTCTGTTGATTCTCATGAATCTGATAGATTTGGTACTCGGTCTGAGAGCGGATTACTACATCAACCAGGATGGAGAACAATCCGCAGACATATCAAGGCTGAGTAACGTATTTGTCACTGCAGCCTTTATAGTTATTTTTATCATTATTCAGGTGGTTTTGAATGGCATTGTGAAAATGCTTTAATTTTTTAAATTCAAATCGATTTGCAAACTTGAGGCTTCTGAGGGACCCGATATGGAAACGTGATCACCACGACCCATATCCACTCGGAAGCCTGCGCTTTTTATGCGGCCTTCTATGCACTGGCGGCAATGTGCGGCTTCATCACCGGTACAGATTTTGTCTTTGTAGAGTTCATATTTTTCGCGGACATCTGTAGGTGAAAGATTGGGCATGACGACATTTGCCCCTGCTTTTAGGGCTTTTTCTCTACCTTTCGAATCCAGTGTGCCCATTGCGGTTGTGGATGGCAATAGTGCCTTTGGGAGCATGAGTCTGGTCAGAGCGACCATGACAAGTGTCTGCTCCACAGTACCTCCAGTAGAACCTTTAAGTGGTGTATCTTCGTGGGGAATATAAGGACCTATCCCGATCATTTCTGGCTCAAGTGTCTTTAAAAATCTGAGGTCTGCGGCGAGATCTGAGGATGTTTGTCCAGGAAGCCCGACCATAAATCCAGCGCCCACCTGATATCCAAGCGTTTTAAGATTGCTGAGACATTTTCGTCTATTTTCGAATGACATGTTGGGATGAAGTGATTCGTAAAGAGACTTGGAAGCGGTTTCGTGTCTAAGTAGGTATCTGTCCACGCCCGCATTTTTGAGTTTATCGTAACTTTCATAGGATCGTTCACCAATAGATAAGGTTATCGCTGAGTCAGGATAGCTTTTTTTGATGGATTCAATGAGGTCGACCAATACTTCGTCGGTATAAAATGGGTCTTCCCCACCTTGTAGGACAAAGGTTCTGTAACCGAGAGCATGGCCTTCTTCACAACAATGAAGTATGGCTTCTTTGCTGAGGCGGTAACGGTCGACTTTGTCGTTTTTGCCACGGATGCCACAATAATCACAGTTTTGTTTGCAGTAATTCGTAAATTCGATTAGCCCTCGCATATATACTGTGTCTTTATAATACTGATTCTTTTTATCTAGCGCCAGCGCATAGAGATGAAGCCTGTCTTCTTCTGTTATGTTTTCGATGATGTGAACGAGCGATTCATCTGCCAGATCCCCATCTTTATAAAGTATATCAAGAAGTCCCTTTATTGATGTCATAATGTCCTCCAAAAAAAATAATAACCCCTTAGGGCGGAGTGCTCAAAGGGGTTCACATTCGTATAAAAAAATAACGATAGAATGGTTTCCTTTGAGATTAGAATGCTCTTTTCCCTTAGGTATAATTTGCTATCATAAGCTTGTTAATAATTTATCAAATATTGCATCTGTTGTCAATATAAATTTACTTAAAATTAAAAAAGCGTTATAATGTGTTCAATTGATGGGAAAAAGGATGTGAAACCGTGAAAAGAGAAGTGTATATCGTAAAGAAAATCGTACAGGATGCCATCGATGGAATCTTGTCTAGTGATATCAATACACTGCAGGTCCTAGACAAAGGACGACAGGACATTGTGACAAAGCGTGATTTTGAGATGGAAAGATTCATCAAAAAAGAACTGCTGAAGCATTTCCCGGACGATCGTTTTATGGGAGAGGAAGAAAACCATTTCGAACTTGATGAACACCGGACTTGGGTATGCGATCCAATTGATGGTACGGTCAACTACACCATGGGCTTACCATACTATGGCGTTCAAATCGCACTGATGGAAGCTTATGAGCCTATATTTTGTTTGATCGCTCTTCCGGAGCTGGGTCAAGTGTATCATGCGACAAAAGGAGAAGGTGCTTTTGTGAACGATGAGCGTATAAAACTTGATCCGTCGAAGTCTCTGAAATCTGCCATTGTGACTTTCGGTGATTTTTCCAAGTCAAATCCTGGCTCGAGGAGTTTTCAACTTAAAGCGATGGAAGCACTGATGGAAAAAGCAATGCGCATTAGAATTCAAGGAGCTTCATCTGTGGATTTCGCATTTGTCGCATCGGGGAAAAACGGATGTCATATTTTGTTTTCAAAAAACCTTTGGGAACTGGCACCAGGAAGGATGCTGGCTGAAACAGCAGGGTGTGTGACGGGAACAATTCCCGGGGAGCCGTATGGCTTTGAAGGCGAAGGTCTCATCATAGCTAATAACTCAGAGATGCTTGAAGAAGTGTATATGGCACTGGAAACGATACCAGCAAAGAGGTGATAAAATGAAAAAACTGACTGAACTCATAATGAATCATGAATATCTGATGACAAACGGCCTTGGTGGTTACAGCTTCGGAACGCTGGATGGTGCCAATTGCAGAAAATATCACTCCCTTTATACTGTGAGCATGAACCCACCGATCGAAAGAGTCCATATGGTTTCTAAAATTGTTGAAGCTTTTGATTTTGGAGACGGACCATTCGAAATGACTTTTGAGAATCAAGAGGATTCAAATGTAACTGAAAGTAATTTTGTGGATTATGTGCATAAAGGGATTATCGAACTGACTTATACACAGAGTGATGTCACGATGAAAAAGTCGATTGCCATGAGCTATGGTGATAACAATCTGGCACTCGTTTATGAAATTGAAACGAAACGTGCTGGAAACTTGATTTTAAAGCCTTATTATAATTTTAGAGACCATCATGATACCGAGACTCCAGAACTCGAAAATTACAATTCCGAGTTTAATTCTGAGAGCGGAGTGCTTCATATAACGGACCAAATGTACAATGTTTATATGAAAGCTTCTGGTGAATACGTCCCAAGTATCGAATACAGTGGACAGAGCTATTATCCGATTGAAACAGGTCGTGGTTATCCGGATATAGAGAAGCATGTCATTTTAGGCTGGTTTTCATACGACCTTATGCCTGGAAAAAACATCATTGAAATCTCCATCAACGTTAAACCCGAATTCATCCCTGCTCAAAAGGTGATTTTAAGCCGAAAGGAAAGATATGATAAGTTGATTGATAAAGCAGGTTTTATTGACCCTCAAATCAACAGTCTGGTTCAAGCCGCGGACGATTTCGTGGTTTTCAGAAAAAACACTGGCAAAAAAACGATCATCGCCGGTTATCCTTGGTTCACAGACTGGGGAAGGGACACTATGATAGCGCTTCCAGGTCTGACTCTTGTGACGGGGCGTTATGATGAGGCGCTCGAAATGATCGATGGATTCATATCCAAGGCTTATCGTGGCATTATACCAAACAATTTCCCGGATGAAGGCGAAGCACCTATGTACAACACTTCTGATGGTACTCTTTGGCTTTTTAATGCAATTTACAGCTATTACAAACACTCTGGCGACAAAAAAGCGATTCAAAGACTGCTGCCAGAAATGACGGCTATTCTGAAACATCATATCAGTGGTACCATCAATGACATCTATATGGATACAGATGGTTTACTCAGCACAGGCAATGAGGAGACACAGTTGACTTGGATGGATGTCAAAGTCAACGGATGGGTCGTCACTCCGAGACATGGAAAAGCCGTGGAAATCAACGCACTATGGTATAATGCCCTTCGTGTGACTGTAGCGCTTGCCACGGAAATCGGTGCAGAGGCGGTAGTGAATAGAATGGGCTTAAGTGAAATTGCGGACAAGGTCAAAAAAAGCTTCAATAATCTTTTTTGGAATGAAGCTTACGGCAATTTGTATGACCTGATCATTGATGGTAAGCCAATCGATATTCCCAGACCGAACATGATTTTTGCCGTAAGTTTGCCTTTTGCGGTACTGGAGAAAGAAAGATGGAACCCCGTTGTGGATTATGTGACGGAACACTTCAGGACACCTTATGGTTTGCTCACTTTGAGACGGGATGATCCGGATTTTCATCCGCATTATGAAGGGGATTTGCTCTCCAGGGATGGGGCATATCATCGAGGCACCGCTTGGGGATGGCTCCTTGGGCCATACTTTGAGGCGCATCTGAAGACATATCATGACAAAGCATTTATTGAGGACGCTTTGCAAGCGTTTTATCAGCATCTCGATGAAGGCATTCACGGGAGTGCCTCAGAAATATTTGAGGGCGAAGCCCCTCATGCACAGCGAGGATGCTCCGCCCAAGCCTGGTCGGTGGCAGAAATTTTAAGGATTCGGTACTTACTTGACCTCGAAGAATAAGATCTCAAAAGGTGAGGCGCTGGTGTTGAAATGATTAGCACTGAAATCTTGTGAGGTTTCTCCAGTCAAATGATTGATCAGAGCTTTTGCTTCGTAATCAAATGAGATATCCTTATCTTTGGAGCTCGCATTGATGAGAATCAAAAGCTTTTTATTGTTTTTTGAGATTTCGTAGACGATGTGTTCCTTCTCATAATGGATGAGTTTGAATGTATCCAGGAACTCAGCTCTGATTTCCGAGAGTGTCCTCACATAGTCCAGTGTAGGGTGACTTTCGGTCTTATCCCATTCCATAAATTGTCTGTTTTCCGGATCGCCTCCACCGGTCATCGAAACTTCAGTGCCATAGTAGAGTACAGGTATACCTGGATAGGTATAAAGAAACGTTAGAGCCTGAAGCATATATTCTTCACCATATTTCGGGTTCAGACTGATGTATCTAGGATTGTCATGATTGTCGATAAAAAGTGCATTGAGGTCAGGATCCGTGAAAGCCTCTTCTTTTGAAAACGCATTGACCAGCGAAAACATGTTGGGCATCGGATTGAATGCATTTTTTATCCCTGCATATAGTGAATAGTTGGTGATGCTGTCGATACCGGTCCCGTGGTAACTTTCCAGTTTCTTCGTATTTTCATCCCATACTTCACCGAGGAAAAAGAAGTCGGGGTGCTTTTCATTGATGGACTGGGTAAATGTTTCCCAAAAGGATTCTGGGACGTGCCTCACTGTATCCAGTCTGAAACCGTCAATGCCAGTCTCATCAATCCACCAGAGGGCATTTTCGATGAAATATATTTCAACTTCTGGATTCATTTGGTCGAGATCCGGAAGTCCAGCGAGCCAACCGAGCTCCACTTCTTCTGGATCTTTCCAGTTGCTTATAACTCTATCGGGATTGAACCAATCTTCTTTATCCGGATCGATAAGCCAAGGAGAATCATAACCAGTATGGTTGACGATATAATCTAGAACAACCTTGATATCTCTAGCGTGTGCTTCCTCAACCAATCTCTTAAAAGTTTCGAGGTCTCCGAAATGAGGGTCGACACTATAAAAATCATAGATCCAGTATCCGTGATACCCATTTGGGCCGTTTGACATGATCGGAGTGAGCCATATGGCTGTTGCACCTGTAGATTTTATATAATCCAGTTTTTCTATGATGCCTTCAAGATCACCACCTTGGAAGGCCCGTAAATCCGTTTTGTCTACATCTGAAGGGTTTTCAGTGGGATTGCTGTCAGCGAATCGGTCCACCATGATGAAATAGATGATGTCTTCTTTTGTGAATCCCTTATTTACATTGTCCGGTGCAGAGGCAGGGCTGCAACCTGAAAGGGCCAGCGTAGCCACCAGGACAATTATAAGCTGTTTGAGTTTTATAGACATATGTGCCTCCTTATTTGATGCAACCGATTGCATTTGTTGCAAGTTTATTGTATAAAAAACATGGGAGAATGGCAACTGTGAATTTAAATGGATGTAATAATCGCCTCCTGTTGACAATTGTATGAAAAGTCAATATAATTATACTGTGCAATCGGTTGCAAAATTGAAATTTGAACTGTTACATATAAAAAAAACAAATATCTCAGTCATGAGTTATAAATAGGTTGATTTTAAGGAAAGGGGTTCAATATGAATAAGAGAAGCAGTGGCGTGTTGTTGCATATATCATCTTTACCGGGGGAATATGGTATTGGAGACCTTGGAAAGGGCGCATATGCATTTTTGGATTTTTTGGAATCCGCTGGACAGAAAAACTGGCAAATTTTACCGATTGGTATTACTGGGTTTGGTGATTCACCTTACCAGTCATTTTCAGCATTTGCGGGCAATCCGTATTTTATAGACCTGGATGAGTTGATTATGAGAGGTTTTTTGGACTCTAAAATGGTTAAGAAGGCGGATCTTGGCAAAAGCAAGCATAAAGTCGATTATGAGAAACTATATTATAACAAGATGCCTTTGCTCAGGGAAGCTTATAAAAATGCCAAAGTCAAGCTATCCCATGAACTTGAGGTATTCTATGAAAACGAGAAGATTTGGCTTGAGGATTTTGCACTTTACATGGCGATCAAAGCCGAAAATGGCAACAAATCTTGGTTGGAGTGGGAAAAGGGTTACGAAAACAGAAAAACACCTGCGGTGGAAAAATTCAGAAAGACACATACCGATGAAATATTCTTTTGGGTGTTCACGCAGTATTTCTTTTATAAACAATGGCATGAACTGAAGGCAGTGGCAAACGACAAGGGCATCCAAATTATTGGGGATATTCCGATTTATGTCGCAGAAGACAGCTGTGATGTTTGGTCGAATCCAGAACTTTTCAAGCTCGGCAGAAATTTGCATCCAACACAAGTGGCAGGATGTCCACCAGATGCTTTTTCAGCTACTGGCCAGCTTTGGGGCAATCCAATCTATGATTGGGACAATATGAAAAAACAGGGCTATTCGTGGTGGATCAAGAGAATCGCACACAGCCTGGAGCAATTCGATGTGGTCAGAATCGATCATTTTAGAGGTTTTGAAGCCTACTGGGAAATTCCATATGGTGATTTGACAGCTGAGAATGGTGTATGGACCAAAGGACCCGGTGTTGAACTTTTCAAATTCATCAAAGTGGCACTTGGAGATGTAAATATCATTGCTGAAGATCTCGGATATTTGACTCAGGAGGTCATTGACCTTAGGGAATACACCGGTTTTCCAGGAATGAAAATATTGCAATTCGCTTTTGACGCTAGAGAAGAAAGTGACTATTTGCCGCATAATTACAATGAAAATTTTGTCGCCTATACAGGCACACATGATAATGAGACCATATCAGGTTGGATGGACAGTGTTGACAAGGAGGATCGCGAATTCGCAATTGATTATCTGAAACTCGATCGAGGAGAAGGTTACCATTGGGGCTTCATCAGAGGGATCTTTAGTTCAACGGCATATATGGCGATTGCTCAAATGCAGGACTTTCTGGGTCTAGACAACAAAGCGCGTATGAACTTTCCTTCAACACTTGGAGGCAACTGGATCTGGAGAATCACATCCCATGACCTCTCCGCATCACTCGCTAAAAAAATGTACCGTATGACAAAATTGTACGGACGAATCTGATGAAAAAGAATATTAATAGGACCAATGGCAAAGTGCTGGGCTCTATTATCAAAATGAATCGACTTTTACAAAACATGAGCCAAAAAGCACTCTCTGAGGGGATCTGTGTTGGATCGTACCTCAGCAGAATTGAAAATGGTGAAATATCACCATCAGAGCAAGTTATTTCCGAACTTTTGGGTGCGCTTGCGATAGAATTCAACGACAGCGACAAATTCATAGAAGAAGGCATCGCGCTTCTCAATCATTTTCTTGAAGAATTGATGTTCAATGAATTTATAACTTCGAAAAACCTTTTCGATCAGATCGAGCTTGATGCGGAAAAGTTCAGACATTCACCACTCATCATAGATTACTACATCGTCAATTTGGCATTTTACTGTACCACAGAGGACCGGTTTGTTTTTAATGAAGTCAGAGCGCTTCTGGACTCTGTGCTTGAACTGATGAGCAACGAACAAAAATTCAAATACTATTTGTACTATGGGATCGATTACGCGAAAACCCAAAATGATTACAACGAAGCCTTGGAGATCTTATCGAAGGCTAGTTCTTTTGGACAAAACGGACATTTGTGGTATTGGATCGGTTATGTTCATCTTGAAAACAACAACAATCTCAAAGCATATGAGTATTTTCAGGTGGCTATGCAGCACTATTTATCGGACGCCAACCTACTCAGTGTGATTGGTACTTATGAGATGTTCGGGTTGACATTTCTAAGAGCTCGTCAATATGAAGAAAGTAAACAATATTTCGAAAAGGGTAGAAAATTAGCTGAAAAGATCGAATCAAAGTCCTACATTTCATCTTTTGACAACCACAGGGCTTTTATTGGGTTGATTACTAGTGACTATAATGTAGTGTTTGATTACGATTGCAATTATGATTTTTTTGTGGCAAACAGTGTGCCCCGTTCAGTGACTATTTTACTTGCACACCTTGAAAATGCCAATCCTACTCAAGTCGGGAAATGGATATCGGAATTGATTGAGCAAAAAACGGTTTACCCAGGTTGGGTAGAAACATTGATCGCTGCTGCCCAGTCATATGACTGGGATAATCTGATTATTGCAGACGAAAACATGCTGAAAGCGCTTCTAATTGACACGGAATATGTGAGTGATGAGCTTCATGCCTATTTCAGCCAAATGTTGATCCGTTTTTATAAAATGGGCAGACGTTACAAAGAGGCAACGGAAATGTTGTCGACAACTATGGAATAGAGGGACCTACCTTGAATTTTACAGGAATTTTTCATGAAGCTAAAAGTAAATACGCCTATGCATATAATGAGGATACGGTCCACATTAGGCTTAGGACGGTTAAAGATGATATCAACGAAGCCAAGCTTATATGGGGAGACCCATTCAACTGGAAAAATCACAAGTGGGTTTCTGACCCTGGTTCAGGAAAATTAATGGAAAAGACTTTTTCTGACTCATGGTATGATTATTGGTTCATAGTGGTGAAACCGGAATTCAAGCGGATGCGATACAGCTTTATTTTGACATCTGGTGAAAATCGGGTGATGTACGGAGCGCACGGTCCGATGGATTTGAATGTCCATCCTGGTGCGACAGAGGCCATCAGTGAGTTCTTTAATTTTCCTTACATCAATGCTGAAGATGTGTTCAAGGCACCTGAATGGGTAAAGGACACTGTCTGGTATCAGATTTTTCCAGAGCGTTTCGCCAATGGCGACAAAACCATTGATCTGAGTGGCACACTTAAGTGGGGCAGTGAATCAAAAGTGACCAACGATATGCTATTCGGTGGTGATCTTAGGGGCGTGATTGACAAACTTGATTATATTGCCGATCTTGGCATCAATGGGATTTATTTCACACCAATATTTGAAGCACCGACCACGCACAAATATGATACGGTGGATTATTATAAAATCGATCCGGCATTTGGTACCAATGAGACTTTCAAGATATTGGTGGACAAAGCACATTCGCTTGGCATCAAGGTCGTTCTCGATGCAGTGTTCAATCATTGCGGATTCAAGCATCCTTATTTTCAGGATGTCATCGAAAAAGGAGAAGAATCAGAATATGCCCAGTGTTTTCATATTCATGAGTTCCCAGTCGTTAATTTTCCCCTCAACGATCAGGGTTTCCCGATGAGAAATGGCAGACTCAATTATGAGACCTTTGCGTTTACCCCGAATATGCCCAAATGGCGAACAGGAAATCCTGTAGCTGAAACATATCTCCTGGATGTGGCTAAATATTGGGTGGAACACTACGACATCGATGGATGGAGACTGGATGTTTCCAATGAGGTGTCACACGAATTTTGGAGAAAGTTAAGGAAACATGTCAGGGCGGTTAAAGAAGATTTTTTCATCTTGGGCGAGAATTGGGACAACTCTGATCCTTGGCTTAGAGGGGATCAATTTGATTCGGTAATGAATTATGAATTCACCTATCCCGTATGGCATTTGCTCAGCAGGGAAGTGCTGTACTCGGATTATGGGGTACAATCTTTCAAGGATGCCATCAGCAGACTTTTGGTGAGTTACCCGAAGAATGTCACCTCAAATCTTTTCAACCTTCTGGACAGCCATGACACGTCTCGGATCAGGACCGTTCTTCATGAAAATGACGCTCTTGTAAAGCTGGCTTTTGTTTTGCAAATGACTTTCAGCGGAACGCCAAGCGTCTATTATGGCAGTGAAATTGGACTGTTTGGAGAACATGACGGCAACAGGCAGTGCATGGTTTGGGACGAGGAAAAGCAAAATCTGGATCTTAAAGCTCACGTCAAGCAACTGATCAAGCTAAGACATGAACATCAAGCATTCAAATCCGTTGATCTCAAATGGTTGGATTTAGGTTCGGATGGTGAAGTGCTTGGTTATGAGAAATGTTCTGAAGACGGATCTGTATACTGTCTCTTCAATTTTTCTGAAGAACCTGTTGAAATAAAAGTACCAGAATGCATGCATGGTGTGCAATCAGACCTTTATGGTCAATTGGAAATTCATCTTGAATCTACTATGAAACTAGAGCCATGGGGGTATAAAGTCCTAAAGTAAATGGATTGCCCCCCGTGGCTTTTCTATGTTAGAATGAACTGAAAGAATACAGTTTGAAAGGGGATTGCAATGGACAATGTACTGAAAGGTTTGAAGCCGGAAGCTGTTTTTGAGTATTTTGAGGCGCTGACTCGCATACCTAGGGAATCGGGT
>JAGXHV010000097.1 GCA_024636005.1 Bacillota bacterium | reverse complement strand
TAGAACCTATGCTCTTGAAAATATGGAATCGTATGCGCTGGTCATTTGTGATCTCAACGATCTTAAAATCATCAACGACCGTTTTGGACATTCCGTTGGTGATTTGGTCCTTAAGGAATTCACCAAAATTGTGAAGGAGTCCATCCGTGAGTCCGATGTTTTCGCTAGAATTGGTGGCGATGAATTCGCACTTCTTTTTCGAAATACCGATGCACAAAAGGCCGAGGAAAAAATGTCAGTTTTGATCGATAAAATCGAATCGGCCAAACTTCAACATCAACGGATTGAAATTCCTATGAGTTTTAGTTATGGCACAGCAATCTCTCCTGACGATTCCATGGTTTATGATGTTCTGGTGCGGATTGCAGATGTTAGGATGTACCAGTATAAAGACAAGAACAAGAAAGCATTGATATTTTAAAAATCCTTGGACGGTAGCCGTTCAGGATTTTTTTTATGAACATTTTGAATATTCATGTTATAATATTCTTGAAAATCATTTCGACAATCTAAAGAAATTAGGAGGCAATAATGTTCAAAACCTGGTCCTTGGAGGAACTTTATAAAAGCTTCGACTCAGAGGAATATAGAGCCGATTATGAACAATTGGAACAACTGATCAATTCATTGGATTCAATTTCAGAAACCATTCAATCAGACAATTCTCTCGAAGAATACTTTAGAATTCTAGAAAAAATCCAACAAACCGGAATCAAACTGATCAGTTATTCCAGTCTGACATTTTCAGTTGATACAAGTCATGAAAAAGCATTGCAATGGAGAAGCAAACTTCAGCAACTTCTTTCCAAAACAACTGCGGCAGAAACCAGATTGACTGGGTATCTGAACTCCATTCAAAATATCGATGCTTTGATTTCAAAGTCCGAAGATCTAAAGCCGTTGACTTTTATCATCAGTGAACAAAAAAACAAATCAAGATACATGCTTTCGGAGCCCGAAGAATTACTTCTATCAGAACTGAGCATTACTGGTTCCAAATCGTGGAATACACTTCAGAGCAAACTGGTATCGAATTTGACTGCTCCATTCACAATTGATGGTGAGTCCAAAGAACTCCCAATAACCACTATAAGAAATTATGCTTACGACTCTTCACCAGAAGTACGCAAGATGGCTTATGAGACTGAATTGTCCGCATACAAAAACATTTCTGAAGCTGTAGCAATGGCTCTAAATAGTATCAAAGGTGAAGTAATAACCACCAGTAAAATGAGAGGTTACGACTCACCACTGCATATGACTCTAACCGAGTCCAGAATGACCAAAGGTACACTTGATGCCATGATGACAGCAATTGAGAGTTCGCTTCCCGAATTCCAAAAATACCTGATGAAAAAGTCAGAAGTACTCGGACACAAAAACGGTTTGCCTTTTTACGATTTATTCGCACCAGTGGGTTCTTTTTCCAAACAATATTCGTTTGAAGAGGGTAGTCGGTTTGTCGTAGAAAATTTCAGAAGTTTTTCAGACAAACTCGCGGATGTCGCACAGATGGCCTTAGATAAAGACTGGATTGATGTCGAGCCAAGACAAGGTAAAGTCAGTGGTGCATTCTGCGCCTCACTCCATCCACTTGGACAATTCAGAGTAATGCTCAACTATACAGGAAACTTGAGTGATGTGACCACAATGGCCCACGAATTAGGCCATGGCTATCATGCCATCTGCACAAATGACGAGCACATACTGAATACACATTATCCAATGCCGCTTGCCGAAACCGCATCGACATTTTGTGAAACAATCGTCAATAACGCCGCTCTTAAGATTGCATCAATCGAAGAATCCATCACCATACTTGAGAACAGTTTGCAAGATGCCACACAGGTCATTTGTGATATCTTTTCGAGATATACTTTTGAAACCAATTTGTTTGAAAACAGATCTGATCACCCTCTCTCAGTTGCGGAACTGAACGACTTGATGATTGGTGCACAAAAGAGAGCATACGGCGAAGGCCTTGATGCGGATGTCCTCCATCCTTATATGTGGTTGATCAAGCCACATTATTATTCAGCTGAGCGAAATTTCTACAATTTTCCATATGCTTTTGGACTTTTGTTTGCCAAGGGATTATATGCAAAATATCTCGAAAACCCTGAATTTTTCAAAGCCAATTACGACAATCTCTTGGCTGTGTCCGGCAGACTTTCAATTGTTGATGTCTGTAAAACAATGTCAATAGATGTTGAATCAGTAGATTTCTGGGAAGCTTCACTAAACATCATCAAAAAAGATATTGATTTGTTTATTAAACTTACATCAAAGGAGGCCTTATGAAAAACACATGGAACCTCGATGCATTATATAAAGGATTTGATTCCCCCGAATTTAAAAATGATCTGAGTGCCGTAGATCAACTAAAAGATAAGTATATGAAATGGATTGAGGATATTAGCGACAAATCCATCGATAAAACCAATCTTGTAGAGACTTTTTTGATTTATTTGATTGATGACACCACTCGTCTTAGACGTTTACAAGCGTTTGGTCATTTGAATTTTACTGTGGATTCCAGATCAGAAAAAGCAACATCTTTAGTCAGTAAGATTCAGAGCAAACAAAGCGAATTGACTGAGCCAATGGTCATTTTCAAAACACTTCTCAAGGAATTAGATTTGGATGAGTTATGTAGCCGTTCAGAGCTGATTGCTACCCATCGTTTCTTTCTTGAAGAAGCACTTTCATCCACTGAGCACATGCTTTCATTGAACGAGGAGATCTTGATTTCAAAACTTAAGCTGACTGGTTCAAGCGCTTGGGAGACTCTACAGAGCAAAGTATCCTCTCAATTGACAGGTACTGTTGAAATCGATGGCAAAATTGAAACCTGGCCAATAATGAAGATTCGAAATCTTGCGTTTTCAAAAGATCCTCATATGAGACGTCTCGGTTATGAATCCGAACTGATTGCCTATAAAAAACATGATGAGATCTCTGCAGCAGCACTGAACGGGATCAAAGGAGAGGTGCTCACCGTAAGCAAACTCAGAGGATTTGATTCTCCACTTGATGAAACTTTGTGGAATTCAAGGATGAATCGTGAAATACTAAATGCAATGATTGAAACCATGGAGGATTTTCTACCCGAGTTCAGACGCTACGTGCTCCTGAAGGCTAAACTCATTGGTCACCAAGGCCCAATGCCTTTTTATGATCTATTTGCACCTGTCTCAGATTTGGACCAAGAATTCACTATTGATGAGGCTAAAGCATTTATCATCAAATACTTTGGAGATTTTAGCGAAGACT
Source organism: Bacillota bacterium (assembly GCA_024636005.1). Taxonomy (GTDB): domain Bacteria; phylum Bacillota; class Clostridia; order Peptostreptococcales; family Acidaminobacteraceae; genus Fusibacter_D. Next base: position 6,837 of record JAGXHV010000097.1, on the reverse strand, counting down.
TATCGGGTTTCGCACGCAAAAGCTTTGATAATGACTGGATTGATTTTGAGCCCCGCGAAGGTAAAGTCGGCGGAGCATTCTGTTCCAATATTCCAAGTATAAAAGAAAGTCGGATCCTCACAAATTTCACCGGAAAGCTCAAAAATGTGCTGACACTTGCCCACGAGCTTGGTCATGGTTTCCACGGTGACCGTATCATGAACGAAAGCATTCTAAACACAACCTACCCTATGCCGCTCGCTGAAACTGCTTCAATATTCTGTGAAACAATCGTAAGAAATGCGGTCTTAAAAGATGCAAACGGAAATTTGGCTCTGTCCATACTTGAGAACAGCCTACAAGGAGCTACGGGTGTCGTCGTGGATATTCTTTCAAGATTCTATTTTGAATCAGAGGTTTTTGAAACCAGAAAAGATCACCCACTTTCAGTCAACGAACTGAACAATCTGATGCTGGACTCACAAAGAAAAGCGTATGGAGATTGTCTTGACCCGGAATATCTTCATCCATATATGTGGCTCAATAAAACACATTACTATTATGCTTCAAGAAATTTCTATAACTTCCCTTACGCATTTGGACTCCTATTTGCACGTGGACTTTATGCCATTTATCTTGAAAAAGGCGAGTCGTTCATTCCTGAATATGATGCGTTACTCAAGGCCACGGGCAAAATGAACATATACGATGTGTGCAAACTCGTTGGTATCGATCCGACTCAAAAGTCATTTTGGAAGGCATCTCTTGAGCAAATAAAAAGTGATGTGGACGCATTTGAAGCAATTGTAACAGCTAAAACCCAATAAGCAAACGGATGTTTGCCCACACTATCCACAGTTTTATCCACAATAAGCTGTTTTGCTTGTTGAAATCATGTTAATTTAAACCCTTTACAGTGGGGATAAGAAAAGTTATACACAAAAGAAGACCATGCGTTCGCATGGTCTTCTAAACTGTTATCATATGTTTTTGAGTAAATCTCTTATAACTTCCGGAACAGTCTCCACAACATCAGGAATATAAACGCGTTCTGTGATTCTGTGAAGGTCTTTCCCCCAAGGACCTATATTGATCACTTCTATCCCCAGTTCATCAATCACATCAAAATGAATTTTAAAATCAACAGGCATCAAACTCTTTACTCTGTGATTTTTATTTTTTGCACTCTTAATGAAACTCATATCCGATATGCCCATAAAGTAAGCTTCTCTCTGAAGTTCCAAATGAAGAGCCTCAACACTTTTTTCAATAATTTTCTTGATCTTCGATTCATAGTGAACACCACTGTCTACCACTGGATAAAAGGGTGCCATAAGTCCGATGACAATCATAGGCTTCGTACTTTTCATAGCTTCAAGCAATCCTTTTGTGATCAAAAGTGATAAATCTTGTGTGGATAAATCGGTATGATCCGATCTTATCCTGTCTATCAATGCCTTAGTGTCCACATGCTCCGACGCGACGTTCATCAACTCATCATAAAACAAGACATCGACATCAATCTGATGACAACATTCATAACTTGGTAACCCTTGTTTTCTAAGGAATTCATTATAGGAATAATTGTATTGGTTGATAGCATCTTCCGCAGACCAAACACAAAGACTTTTGAGTTGATTCATTTTTTTATCTAGATCATCTTTCAAAAACAGCCAATTGAAATACGATGCAGTAAATTCTGGCATGGTCACATCATAACTGTTTTTCATGGATTTGATGCCAAGAAATATTGGAGGAGCTGACATTTTACGGTCCTCGACATCACCCATCTCGGTATTGAACTCAATGGCTTTTACTATCTCATTCATCAACCCCACAGAACTCAATCCCGAAAAAGGGATTCCAACATGTGATGGTGATCCTTTGGTCATTATGAACGGTAACATTTTCCCAACCGAACCAGTATGCACTTTGAAGACCTGCTGTTCATCTTTTTGTTGCGGTTCCGACAGTATCGCTAAATTATAGGACAGTTTGAATTTTTTCTTCAGTTTTTTAAGAAGAATTGAGGCGCTACGCATCCCAACTGACATGCCCTCCTCATCGGGTACGCTGATCAAAATCAAATTGGGATAATCAGTGCTCTCAGTCGTCTCCATCAGTCGAAGTTGGATTGCAAGCCCCGCTTTCATATCGCAGCTTCCCCTACCGTATAGCCAGTCTTCATCATCATCGTAATCGTAATTCTCATATATCTCCAGACCTACTGTATCATAGTGTCCAAAGAGTACGACAGTCTTGTCGCTTGAATTATCTTTGAATGCCCAAACAATACGCCTTCCCATCAAATCATCTTCAATCGATTCCGATCCAAAGTGGTTGGGATTTTGTACAAAGTAATCCATATTCTTTATAATCGACAGAATTGTCTGTTCAAATTTCTTCTCAAAAACGGTTCCGTTGTCACTACGAACCGCGATCAATTTTTTTAGCAGATCCAATGTTTGCATATCTCGCATATAGTCATCATCCTTAAATAATCAATAGTTTGGTGTTAACATATTATCTCATTATCTTTAGGCTTTTACAACGTCAAATGCGGATTTTTTTGGATGGACTGAGGGGATCTACAAATCATAATATGCCATAAATTCCCTTGGTGAAGGCATGGTACTTTCAGTTGTAGCTTCCTTTCTGAGATATTTGATCTGATTGTCAAGAAGTTCCTTTGTGAAAACATCACCTCTTAGCAGGTAACCGGAATCCGATTCCAGTGCGCTTATGGTTTCATAAAGATTTTTAGGTAAACCCTTAATCTTGTGCTTCTGGTCGTCAGGCAGGTCAAAGACGTTGATATCATATGGTCCAAAGCCTTCATCTGTAGGGTCGATTTTACAAAGGATGCCATCAATCGCAGCCATTACAAGTGCTGAGAATGCAAGATAAGGGTTGGCGGTTGCATCGGATGGTCTGAACTCAAATCTTTTTTCAGAAGGCTCCGTGGCATATCCGGGGATTCTAATGACCGAGCTTCTGTTTGCGGTACCAAAGCAGATACTCACAGGTGCTTCATATCCTGGAACCAGTCTTTTAAAGGAATTTGTGCTCGGGTTTGTAAATGCCATAAGTGATGCTGAGTGTTTCAAAATGCCTCCAATGGCATATAGTCCAATTTTACTCATATCCGAATATCCGCCCTTTTCATAGAAAAGTGGCGTCTCACCATCATAAAGTTGTATATGGACATGCATTCCATTACCCGCTTCTCCAAATATCGGTTTCGGCATGAATGTTGCTGTTTTACCATGTGATGCGGCAACATTTTTGACGACATATTTGACAAGCATGGTTCGATCTCCCATGACAAGGGTATTGTCAAAGTCGAGTTCAATTTCCTGTTGACCGGGACCACCAACTTCTGGATGGTGATATTTTACGGGTACGCAGAGGTTTTCAAGCATCAATACCACCTCATTGCGCATATCGAAATTGATGTCTTTTGGAAGGTCCACGTGATAACCGCCATGATGTCCTACGATATAACCATTGTTGTTGTCTTCTGTATCTGAATTCCAATGTGCTTGTTTCGCATCCAGTTTGTAGCCATAAGATTCAGGTTTCATACTGAAGTGCATCGAATCAAATGTATAATATTCAAATTCAGGACCAAGAAATACCCTGGTTGCTATCTTTTTCTCTTTGATAAAGGCTTCTGCTTTCTCACAAACAAACCGCGGATCACTTTCAAATCTCGTATGAACCTCTCCCAACTTATATACTTTTGTCATGAACACCAGTGTTTTGATTTGAGCAAAAGGATCTATGAAATAAGAGCTGAGATCAGGTTTGAAGACCATATCCGATTTCTCGACAGTAAGAAAGCCATAACTTGAGCCATCAAACCCGATTCCATGATCAATTGTTTCAGATGTAAATCTTCTAGGTGTGATTGTCAAGTGATGCCAACGTCCAGCTAAATCTAAAATCTTGAAATCTATCAATTTGATTTGATTCTTTTTGCAAAATTCTTGTACTTCGAGATAATTTTTAAACATCCACATGCCCTCCAAGACAAATTTTATGTATCACATTTTAATCATACCAAAATTCATGTGATTTGTGCGAAAATTCTGATACTTAGGCTTTGATTGAAATGCTCACTGGAGATTGGTATAATAACGATGAGGTGACTTATGAAAAACGTTATAATATTCTGCGACGGTGCCTGCTCCGGCAATGGTCAGGCTGAAAATGTCGGCGGATGGGGAGCGGTACTAAAATCTGGTGATCAAGTCAAAGAAATTTTTGGTGGATCCGATCAGACGACAAACAATATAATGGAACTCACAGCGGCAATTGAAGCACTTAAACAACTCAAGACAAAGAATCTGAAAGTTGACATCTATTCGGATAGTGCATACGTGGTGAATTGTTTTAGAAATGGATGGTATCACAAATGGTTGATCAACGGATGGCAGACATCAAAAAAAGAGCCCGTCGAAAACAAGCTCTTGTGGCAAACTTTAATTGAACTGGTGAATTCTTTTTCTCAAGTGACTTTTTTCAAAATCAAAGGTCATCTTGATGTTAAAAAGACAGCTGAAGTTTCCAAATGGCACAATAAATTCAATGCAGACAACAAGACAAACTTAAGCCTCGAAGAGTTCAAAGCACTCATCGAACTGAATCATTTGGCTGATGCACTCGCAAATAAAGGTATGGAACCTTTCAAGAAATGATCAGTGGGTGGAGCCATCAGCAACTGCTATGTCTTTGGTCACTCTGCAACTGAGCTTAATTGCAGTCTCTATTGCGCTCACAATATTTTCAATCGACATGGAAGCTTGGCCTGGATTCTTCACCACTTGCTCTGGTGCAAATGGCACATGTATGAAACCACCTTTGATCTCCAGTGAATTCGACACTATATAGTCGCAAAGACCATATAGTATATGATTGCAGACATAAGTACCTGCAGTATTGGACACATTTGCAGGAATACCACTCTCATTGATGGCACTTACAATCGCTTTGATTGGCAGCGAAGAAAAATATGCATCTGGACCATTGGGATTGATTTTTTGATCCACGGGTGTATTTCCTTCGTTATCAGGTATACGCGCATCGTCGACATTGATTCCAACCCTCTCCAACGTGATGGACGTCCGTCCTCCGGCTTGGCCGACACAAATGACTACATTTGGTTTATGCGACTCGATTAATTGTTTCAAGAGGCTGATGGATTGATGAAACACTACTGGTAATTTCGCTTTGATCACTTCTATGTGATCGAGCTTATTATCTATTTTCATCACAGCTTCCAGTGCGGGATTCACATGCTCTCCACCGAACGGTTCAAATCCGGTAACTAATACTCTCATATCAAAGACAGCCCTTCTTTTTCAAGTTCAGTTTCACGAGTTCTAAGCGCGCCAATCACATTTTCAATATGCTCAGTGAAATCGACACCTAGTTCTTCTGCACTTCGAAGCACTCCTTCTCTGTCCACAGCACGTGCGAATGCCTTATCCTTCAATTTTTTCTTCACTGATTTCGATGCCAAACCTTCAAACTTATCAGGCCTGACAAGTGCAACTGCAATTATGAAACTTGACATTTCATCCACAGCATAAAGCACTTTCGCCATCAAAGTTTCTCTCGGTGTATTCGTATAATCTCCATGCCCTTTGACTGCAAGAGCAAAATCCTCGTCAAATCCTTTTTCTCTCAACCATTCTGTGCCGACAAAGGGATGTTCATCGGGATGCTTTTCAAAATCTATATCATGAAGCAATCCACAAAGTCCCCATCTCTCTTCATCTTCTCCATAAAATCTCGCATAACCTCGCATCGCTGCTTCAACTGCCAAACAATGTTTGATCAGACTTTCACTTTCGACTTTTTCTCTCAACCAGGTCATTCCTTCTGTTCTGTCCATATGATCCTCCCCTTTGATTTCGATTCTCGAAATAATTTGTTATCTCTTATAATAAATGAAAAAAAAGCCCAATGCAACATCTCGTTGCATCAGACTTTTGATATTTATCTGAAATTTCAGGTTAATAATTGGTTTCCTTGATTTCGAAATGCTCTTTTGGATGTAAACATGTCGGACAAATTTCAGGAGCTTCGTTGCCTTCATGTACATATCCACACTTGTTGCATTTCCATCTCACCACTTCATCTCTTTTGAACACGATGTCGTTTTCGATGTTACTTGCAAGTTTGTTGTATCTGTACTCATGCTCAATTTCAGCTTTTGAGATGAAATCAAAGGTTGCAGCCACTTTTGGGAAGCCCTCTTCACGTGCAATTCTAGCAAATTCAGGATAAAGAGTAGACCACTCTTCGTTTTCTCCCATTGCTGCTGCTTTAAGGTTCTCAAGTGTTGTGCCTACTTTACCTGCAGGATAAGTTGCAGTAATCTCCACGTCTCCACCTTCGAGGTAACTGAAAAATCTCCCTGCATGAATACGCTCATTGTCAGCAGTTTCCATAAATATGTCTGCAATTTGTCTAAAGCCATCTTTTTCAGCTTGCTTAGCAAACATCTGATATCTGTTTCTAGCTTGTGACTCTCCAGCAAATGCTTTCAATAAATTTTGTTCCGTCTTGGTTCCTTTAATACTCGCCATATTTTACCCTCCAACTAATAATATAAAGTTTTATATAACAGGTGGTACAAAGGTTCTTGCTGCAAACTCTCTATCGAGCATCAACATACCATGACCTTCTCCACCAATCAATTTGAGTTCATTTATAATTTTCTCGGCAGCACCTTCTTCTTCCACTTGCTCATCGATGAACCAAATCAACAAGTTGCGTGTTGCACGGTCTTTTTCTTCCTCAGCAATATCTGCGATGTTGTTGATCAAAGCTGTCACATGTTGTTCATGT
>JAGXHV010000096.1 GCA_024636005.1 Bacillota bacterium | reverse complement strand
TTCAAAGAATTGGATGAAGGCTTTGTCAAATTTATTGAGATGACCAAAAGGGTTTCTAATGGGGATTATACAGCCATTGAGCCAGAGCAATCATTTGTCGAATTTGATGAACTTTCTAAGAATTTCATTACTATGATAGGAGAAATTGAGTCAAGAGAAGAAGAAATTCAAAAGTTCAATCATGAGCTTCAGGAAAGTAAAGAAGAGTTAAAAGTGTCCAATGATGATCTTCAGACTATTTTGCAACAATTGATGGCAGTAGAAAAAGAACATCGGGATCAAAACGTATATTTGGACCATCAAAATACGAGATTGGAAAATCTGATTAAAGGAACCAATGCGGGAACGTGGGAGTGGAATGTTGAGACAAGAGAAGTCGTGATCAATGAGCGATGGGCAGAAATGCTTGGATATAGTTTAAGCAGTCTGACGCCATTCACTGTGGATCGGTTTTATGAACTTTTGCATCCCGAAGATCGATGGAATCTAAATAGAAATTTGGATAAGACACTTAAAGGGGAAGCCGATTTACTTGAGTCAAAATTCAGAATGAAACATTTCAATGGTAAGTGGATTTGGGTAAACAGCATCGCAAGAACAAACAAATATAGTGAGTCTGGAAAACCATTGATGATCAGCGGTATTCACCTTGATATCAGTGAGTCAGTTCACAGCGCTCAAAAAATTCAAGAAAGATTGATCGAGACAGAAGTAATTGCTGAATTTACATCCGACTTGTTGGTGCTTAAAAATGAAGGTCTATTTGAAGTGATTGCACGTCTGTTGGTTAGGGTTTGCACAAATAAAGATCACCTTTCATGGGATTTCCAAATTTTTGATTCGATAGAATACCTTTCAATTTTCAAAGAAGAAGAAAAATACAATACATTATTGCCTATTGGTCAAAAGTCATATATCAGAGATCAATATCCAGGTTTTTATGAGCGGCTTCATGATGAAAATCGTGTTGTGTTGTTTTCCGGCGGCACTTTGGGTAAACATGAAAGCAATGAAATAAGATGGCTCCATGAAAATAATCTGAAATGTGTTTTGGTATCTACTTTGTATATAGACCAGGAGTTGGCGGGATATTTCGCTTTTGAAACAAAGTGTGATGTAAATGAAACTGATCATGCCGAGTTACAGTATTATAAAATATTAGCAAACACAATTTCCGAAGCAATCAATAAAGACTTCTACGAAAAAGGATTAATTGCATCAAGGGAAATGGCACAAGCTGCCAATGTTGCGAAAGGCCAATTTTTGGCGAATATGTCCCACGAAATCAGAACGCCACTAAATGGCATATCGGGTTATATCCAATTGATATCGTTATCGAATCAACTTGAAGAAGTACGCGAATTTGGAAATATGGCAACTAGGGTAACGAACAGTATGATACGCTTAATCGAAGATATTCTTGATTTCTCAAAAATCGAAGCAGGAAAACTAAAAATTATTAATGAACCTGTGGACATTAGAGAAAAATTGTCGGAAGTGGTCGATTTGTATCAGTTTGAGGCAAAAAGAAAAGGAGTTTTCCTCAGTCAAAATATAGCTGAAGAACTTCCCCAAATAATAATGACGGATACAACACGCCTCAAACAAATTGTATCCAATCTCATCAGCAATGCCATCAAGTTTTCTGATGCTGGCTCCGTACTTGTTGAAGTGAAGTATAAAGACGAGAGTAATGAGGCAGCTTTACTCACCTTAGTTGTAACAGATCATGGTATTGGAATCTCCGAAGCTCAAATTCATTCTGTCTTTGAGACATTTAATCAAGGGGATAATACCAGCAAAAGGAGATATGGAGGAACAGGTTTAGGGCTTTCAATCGTTAAACAGTTGGTGGAACTTATGTCTGGAACGATTGATGTGATTAGTACGCCTGGAACAAGAACGACCTTTACCGTGAAACTCCCCGTTGTAGTACCTAAAAGTGTTGCCAATAAAAATGTCATTGATCAGGAAGTTGTAGAGCGTCTTCCTATTGATGACTCGAAATTGAGAGTATTGATTGTTGATGACAATTCAGTCAACCAGACCGTGGTTATGAAAGTGCTTGAAAAAAAGGGATTGATTTGTGATGTGGCTTCAAATGGATTGGAAGCCATTGATTTGATAAATGAGAATGATTATGATTGTGTCTTTATGGATGTTCAAATGCCAGTCATGGATGGTTATGAGGCAACCAAATTAATTCGAAAAATACCGGATAAAGCTGATGTTTTCGTGGTTGCTATGACAGCAAATGCTATGGAAGGTGATCGAGAAAAATGCCTAAGTGCTGGAATGGATGATTATATTTCCAAACCGTTGGATTATAGTGTCATGATCAATCTCGTCAAGGAACACAAAAATAAACAGATGGGCAGAGATGAAATATGAAGACTAAAAAACTTAAAGAGATCGTTAAAAATCTTAGTAACGATGCAGGTTTTGATGAGGAGACCGCTTGGTTCGTTATGGATATGTACTTAACACAATCTCAGGAAATAATTGAAGAGGTGAAAGATTTGCTTTTAGAGGATGTAGCCTTTTTCAAAATTGAAAGACTAATGCATCAATTAAAAGGTACTTCTGGAAATGTAAGAGCGGTAATTGTGATGGATTTAGCCATAGAAGCAGAACAACTAGCAAAAATGCATAAAAAGGAACCACTTAAACTACAACTGGAGGCGATCAGCTCAGTTGTTGAAGACTATGTGAAAGAAAGGGATATAATCTTACAGGACATAGAATAGAAGTCGTTATTAGGGAAGGCTCGTTAAAAAAGTTGCTTTGACATTTAATGTCAGAGCAACTTTTTAGGCTTTAAGTCAATAGTTGGGGTGGGGATATTTACAAAGTGTCTTTTGCTTTTAACCCATTTCTTCAAATTCAACCCTATTCTTTCCATTGGATTTAGCCTCATATAAAGCATGATCCGCCACATTTAATACTTCATCAGCAGTTTGTTTTGGTTTTACTTCACAGAGAACCGCTCCGATACTGACTGTGACAACTCCAAGTTTGGATTTTTCATTTGGAAGCTGCATGTTATAGATTTCCAAGCGAATATTTTCAGCTACTTTTAGTAAATTTTCTTTGGTGGTATCTTGTAACACAACTACCATTTCCTCACCACCATAACGAGCTGCCAAATCAGATTTTCTGTGGACGGTTCTTTTGAGTGCCTTACCAATTTTTCGTAAACATTCATCGCCCTCTATATGTCCATACGAGTCATTAAATTCTTTGAAATTATCAATATCCAACATCATTAAACCCAGTTTCGTATCATTTCTAGAGGCTAATTCCAAAGCTTGCTCCAGAAAAACATCCAAATGTCTTCTATTTCCAATTCCCATCAGCTCATCATTGTAAGAAAGCTTACTGAGCATTTTGTTTTTTTCTTCAAGCTCAATGGTCCTAAGTTTAACTTCCTCAGCCAATTCAGAGACATTTCTCGATATTTTCTTACTCATTTCGTTGAAGCTTTGAGTCAACTCATAAATTTCGTTATGACGTTTTGTAAGTGGAACTTCAATACGAATATCTTGAGATAATTTTTTTGCACTTTCATTAAGTCTTAAAATTGGTCTAATGATATATTGCGTAATAAAGAAAATCAAAGAAATAAAAATCATGAAAATGAAGAATAACCCAAAAAGAGTGCGATAGATTGTCAAATTCCGATCCATCAGAAAATCATTCTCCAGTATGACAGTATAGATGTCCCAGTTGTTGCCATATAAATAGAATTTATCTTTTCCAACCACATAAGTCTTTCCTTCGATTTCAACTTCGGGCAGAGAGCTCTCTAAAAGAGGCTCTGATACCAACATGGTTGCCTGTGTTATTGGGTTGGTGCTATCGGCTGCCATTTTATTTTGTGCTATGCCATCAACCAGATAAAAAATGCTTTCGCCTGTAGTGGTTGCAATCAATTGACCTTTATCATCAATTATAAAGACTTGACCATTTTCACCTATTGGCAGTTGCGCTAAAGCTTTGTTGAGCCCAGTCATCAAATAGTCTACGCCAAGCACGCCGGCCAAGAGTCCATCTTCGAAAATCGGTATACTGGCAGTCAGTGTAGGCTCATTAAACACAAAATGACTATAAATTCCGCTGAATGATATCTCTCGACTTTCAGACGCTACTTCATACCATGGTCTTGTTCGAGGATCAAAATTCTCAAACACTTGAATTCGCTCAATACTATTACCATTTTCGTCAACGCTGTAATACTCTGAGTGACCCATAGTATCCTCATTATTACGCGCTACGTTTATAGTTCCATCTATATTACGTCTTGCTCCATAAAATTCACCATTAGCAAGCCCAATATAAGTCATGGCAACGTCATCAAATTCTTTGATCAATCCGACAAAATAGCGTTCACGATTAATAGGGTCTCCAACGTCGAGTATCCCGCTATAATAGGCATTTTCATTGACCTTATTGAGTTGGATAGCCTCACTCATTTGAATGTTCAGTTCTCTTTGAACAATAGTGATCATCTCTTTTTGTAGTGATTCCAACATACCACGAACATTCTTTTGATTCTCATTGACAACTAGAATTAAAATAATAGTTGCAATGACAAATGCAACTATCAGAGGGCTGATCAAATCTATTAAGATTGAATTTTTCTTCTTATTTTTATTCATTGCTGCACCTCGATTTGTATTTCCTAGTATATTACTATAGTATCATACCCGTTTTTAAACAAGTTATTATTATATATTGAAAATATTATGATTAATCCTATTTACATCATAACGGAGCGCTGATATTTTGTTTGAGTGTGTTAAAATGAAATGAGAAAGATTGTAGACACATCAAACCACCACAGGAGGACATAATTATGACAACTTTTGACTACGAACCACTACATACTGAAGAGCAACTCCAAGCAATAGACGTGACCCCAAAAGTCCGCTCACCATGGCGGCGGTTTTTCGCAAGAAGTTTTGACTTTACGACATACGGCATATTACTGATGGTCATACAATCGTTTATTTTTAACATCAACGTGGGAACACGAACGTCTGGAGGCAATATTCTGGACTCTTTCATCGCATATTTTCTGATGATTCTTATAGAGCCGGTTCTACTCGCAGCATTTGGCACAACGCTGGGTAAATGGCTGATGGGTCTCTCCATTACTGACGAAGCAGGAAATAAATTATCTTATGTAGATGGGCTTAGTAGAACACTTACAGTATTTTGGAGAGGGTTTGGACTGAACATTCCCATTTATAGTCTTGTGCGTCTATGGAAAAGTTACAAGGAGTGTGAAGCGGGTGAAACTCTAGATTGGGAACTCGACTCGATCATTCATTTAAAAGACGAAAAAAAATGGCGTATAGCCACGTTTCTCACTGCTTATCTTGTGCTATTTGCCATTATTTTTTTAATCGTTGGTCTATCGACGATGCCTAAAAATCGTGGTGATATAACAGTATCAGAATTCAGTGAAAACTATAATAGATTGGCGGATTACTATTCCTTTAATCATTCAAGATCGCTTAACGAAGTGGGGCAGTGGGTGATGCGTGAACAAGAAGGCAATATAATCTACGTGGGTGGAGAGGTTGATC
>JAGXHV010000095.1 GCA_024636005.1 Bacillota bacterium | reverse complement strand
TGTCATTTCTACTTTCAAAGAGAGAATCATAAACATCCATCCATCGCTTATTCCCAGACACTCAGGAAAAGGCTTTTACGGCATGAAAGTGCATGAATCTGTGATTTCAAGTGGAGATACCATCACAGGAGTCACGGTTCATTACGTGGATGAGGGTGTGGACACTGGAAAAGTGATTGACCAAGTGAAGATTCCGGTTTTTGAAAGTGATACGGCCGAAACCCTATCAAAGCGTGTGCTAGCCTACGAACATGAGCTGCTGGTCAAAGTACTTAAAGATCTTATTAATAATTTTGGAGGCGGATATGAATCTTAGAGCACTCATCAGTGTTTCTGATAAAACGGGGATTGTGGATTTTGCAAAAAAACTATCTGAATTAGGAGTGTCGATCATTTCAACCGGTGGTACTGAAAAGGCTATTTTGGACGCAGGTGTAAATGCAATCAACATATCGCGCGTCACTGAATTCCCAGAATGTTTGGATGGTCGCGTCAAAACGCTTCATCCTTCTGTTCATGCTGGAATTTTGGCTATGAGGGATAATCCGTCCCATATGGAACAGCTGGAACAACTAAAGATTGAAACGATCGATATCGTTGTGATCAATCTTTATCCATTCAAGGAAACCATTTCAAAATCGAATGCAACGCTTGAAGAAGCGATTGAAAATATCGACATCGGTGGACCGACTATGCTCAGATCAGCGGCAAAAAATCATAGGGATGTTTTGGTGATTGTCGATCCTGCGGATTATGACCGCGTGTATGAAGCGCTGAAAAATAACGAAGTGACATATGACCTCAGATATGATTTGGCACTCAAAGTATTTGAACACACTGCCAATTATGATGCGATGATTGCTTCTTATTTGAGGGAGAAAGCGGATAAGGAAGCTTTCCCGAATCTATTGACACTCACATTTGAAAAAGTTGAAGACATGCGCTATGGTGAGAATCCACATCAGAAAGCGGCATTTTATAAAGAAGTTCTAGGCACTGAAACAACGCTAGCTTCAGCGAAACAATTGCATGGCAAAGCGCTTTCGTTCAATAACATCAATGATGCCAATGCGGCAATCGCATTGATCAAAGAATTCGAAAAACCTACTGCAGTGGCGGTCAAACATGCCGCTCCATGTGGAGTGGGTGTGGGTTACGACATCCTTCATGCTTATGAGAAGGCTTATGGATGTGATCCGCAGTCTATTTTTGGAGGAGTTGTCGCTCTCAATAGGGCAGTGGATCTAAAGACTGCAGAAAAACTGAGTGAAATTTTTCTTGAGATCGTCATTGCACCAGAATTTGAAAAGGATGCATTTGAAAAACTTTCTCTCAAGAAGAATATCCGGTTGCTTGAACTTAGCGGTATCGGTGACAAAATGGACCGTCCTCGACTAGACATGAAAAAAGTCCTTGGAGGACTATTGGTTCAAGAAACCGATGAAGTTCTCATTGAAGATGAACTCAAAAGCGTAACCGAGCGCATTCCAACTAAAAATGAAATTGAGGAGCTCATGTTTGCATGGAAGGTCTGCAAACATGTGAAATCCAATGGTATAGTGATTACTAAAGATGGACAGACTTTGGGCCTTGGCCAGGGTCAAGTCAGTAGAGTGTGGGCAGCTGAAGGAGCGATTGCACATTCCAACTATCCCACAAAAGGAGCAGTCCTTGCATCAGATGCATTCTTTCCTTTTCCAGATGCCATCAAAGCAGCTGCTGAAGCTGGGATTTCTGCGATCATTCAACCGGGAGGTTCCGTTAAGGACCAAGATATTATTGATGAGGCCAACAAATATGGCATTGCCATGGTGTTCACGGCTATGAGACATTTCAAACACTAATCCATAACTTATATAAGGGGATGACCATGAAAATACTTATTGTTGGAAGTGGTGGAAGAGAACATGCCATCGCATGGAAACTGAATCAAAGCTCGAGAAATCCTGAACTTTTTGCTGCACCTGGCAATGTGGGGATGATGGAGATTGCCACATGTATCGATATTTCAGTGGAAGATATTGAGAGCTTGCTTTCATTCGCGAAAGACCAAGCTGTTGATTTGACGGTTGTGGGTCCTGAAGTGCCTCTCGTTCTGGGAATCGTGGATCGATTTGAATCAGAAGGTCTTAAAATCATCGGACCAAATCAGGTTGCGGCGCAATTTGAAGGGAGTAAAGATTTTACAAAGGCGTTTTTATCAAAACATGGTATTCCCACAGCAGCTTATGGGACTTATGATTCGCATGAAGAAGCAATTGATGCACTGGACAAATTTGGATTTCCCGTGGTGATCAAAGCCGATGGACTGGCAGCGGGTAAAGGCGTTATCATAGCAAAAGATGAGGTTGAGGCGAGAGCTGCGATTGATGATATGATGAAGGATCTCGTGTTCGGAAAAGCGGGAGCACGTGTGGTCATTGAAGAATTCTTGAAAGGTGTAGAAGCTTCAATCTTGTGTTTTTGTGATGGTTTGACGCTGCTACCAATGCAAGCTGCCCAAGATTACAAAAAGGCCATGGATGGAGATTTGGGGCCCAATACAGGTGGAATGGGTACATATTCGCCAAGTCGTGTGATTGATGAAGTGATGATGGGTACCATAAACAAAACCATTCTTCAGCCGTTCATTGATGGCATTCATAAGGATGGTATTGACTTCAAAGGCATCTTGTTCGTAGGCATTATGATTGATGGAGATGACATACGTGTACTGGAATACAATGTTAGATTTGGTGATCCGGAAACGGAAGTCACACTCCCGAGGCTGAAAAACGATCTTATTGATATATTTGAGGCAATTATCTCGCAGAAGCTTGATGAAGTCGAACTGGATTGGCTTGATCAGAGTGCGGTTTGTGTGATCATGTCTTCTGGAGGTTATCCTGAAAACTATGAAAAAGGCAAAATCATCAGAGGTCTTGAGAACGTCAATGATGCGACTGTGTTTCATTGTGGGACCAAGATGTTGGATGGGGATATTGTTTCAAATGGTGGACGCGTACTTGGTGTGACGAGTCTTGGAGATAGCCTCGAGTCAGCCGGAAGATCCGCTTATGAATCAGTGGATAAAATAAACTTCGATAAAGCATATTATAGAACAGATATAGGGAAGTAGAAGAAGGAGCAGGGAAGAGCAGGGAGAAGCAGGGAGAGCAGGAAGTTCAAAAGATAAGACTCACAAAATCGATGATTTTGTGAGTCTGTTTTTTTGGGTGTAATAGTAAATATATTTAGATGGCACGTGTAGCGTTTTCGAGCCATTTTATTTCAACAGCATTCAATTTTGGTGAAAGCAAGTTTTTGACTTTTTCATGGTAAGCATTGAGCTGGTCCTTCTCGACTTTGGTCATCATGTTCAGATCGATCGCATCAAGATCAAGTGGACACATGGTCAAAGTTTCAAATCTTAAAAAACGACCGAACTCATTTTCCAAATGTGGAACGACATATATGATGTTCTCAAGTCTCACGCCGTGTTTACCATTTCTGTAAACACCGGGTTCATTGGAAAATACCATACCAGGAACGAGCGGAACATCGGAGAGGTTCATGGAGATTCTTCCAGGACCTTCGTGAACGCCAAGGAAATATCCTATGCCATGGCCAGTACCACATTTATAATCCATGGCATGTTCCCACATGTTCATTCGAGAGATGGTATCGAGATGTGTGCCTGTAGCGCCTTCAAGGAATACGGCTCTCGATAGGGCGAGCATGCTTTTCAGTGTTAGTGTGAAGTCAGTTCTCTCCTCCTCGGTGAGGGGACCCATGGCAACTGTTCGGGTGATGTCTGTTGTACCATTTAAATACTGAGCTCCAGAGTCGATCAAGAGTAAGCCTTTTGGTTCAATGGTATAGGCACTGTCGGCAGTAGCTTTATAATGCATGATTGCTCCATGGTCTTTATAAGCAGCTATGGTATCGAAACTCTTACCGCGCATCAGTGGGTTTTCGCTGCGGAATGCGGTGATTTTGGTGTCAATGTCGATTTCGGTCAAAGATTCCATTCCTACGTTTGATAACCAACTTAAGAATTTAACGACAGCAACACCGTCATCAATATAACAATTTTCAAGGTGCTTCAGTTCCACATCATTTTTCACTGCTTTAAAATCCGTGCTTGGATTTCTGTGGTCAATCACTTTGCAACGATTTTCCAAACTGTTATAAATAAAGTATGGCGTAGCGGACTTATCCAGCATTATGGCTTTGAGACATTTGAGTCCACCAAGATCATTGAGCAAATCTTCGTAAAGCTTGACTTTGATGTGGTTGCTGTGCAATTTTTCAATAATTTTTTTGTTGAGTTTTAGTGGATCCACATAAAGGATCACTTTTTCATTGGAAATGAACAGATAAGATAGAAAGTAGGGATTGTTGGTGATATCATTGCCTCTTAAGTTGAGGACCCACGCGATGTCATCAAGTTTGGTGATCAAATGGCTACTTGCACCAAGTGCATTCATTTTATCTTTAATTCTTTGAATTTTCTCACTGGAGGTTGCTCCGTTGTAAATGTCATCATGAATATAGATTTTTTCAGAAGGCAGATAAGGTCTGTCCAGCCAAATCTTATCGATGATATTGGAAGTGAAATCAATTTTGACGTTCTTGTGCTTCAAGTGTTTTTGAAGCCTTTGAACTTCACTTGTCATCATCTGGAGTCCATTGAAACCTACACTGAAATCATCATCGAGTTCAGCAATAAGCCACTGGGAAATTGTTGGTTCGGATGGCATTCCCATTTTGATGATTATAATGTCTGTTTCCGCCAGTTCTTTTTCTGCCTGGATGAAATAGCGACCATCGGTCCAAAGTGCACATTTTTTCTGGGTGATGACTAGTGTTCCTGCTGAACCTTTGAATCCGGAAATCCATTCCCTGGTCTTGTAATATTCGGGTAAATACTCACTTGCGTGTGGATCACTTGATGGGACAATGTAGGCATCAATGCCTGAAAATCGCATTTGTTCCCTGACCAACTTGATTTTTTTTGAAAATTTCATTATTAATCCCCTTAATTATTGATGACCTTCTTCCGGCACAATACAAATAAATTTTAGTGTGGTGTCTCCAGCGTTGGTGAATTGATGAGTAGTGTTGTTTGGTACAAAGGCATAACTACCTGGTGATAACGTATGAAGTGTTTCTCCAATCAGTAGGGTACCGTTACCTTCAATGACAAAATTGATATGTGGCCAATCGTGTTCGTGCTTAGGACTATACCCATCCACTTCCAGCTCGACTACACGCATGACGTAACCTTCCCAGCCTTCTTCTGGTGATACCAATACTTTCATGGCGGCGTTCCGAGCAAGTGGGCTGGTGATTTCTTTTGCATTTAGCGCATTAAAATTTCCTACGACCATATGTGACCTCCATTATTATTTGATAAGACAATTATATCAGAAATACACAGAGTGGGTGAAAGGTATTACAAAATATTATATTTAGCCACACGAAATGTTTGAGTAGCTAATTAATATGTGCTATAATAAAAATGGCCAAAATGACATTCGATGGAGAGAATTTTATGGATTTTAAAAAGAAAAGGGATTTGATTTTGAACGGGAATATGAACAAGGTGATTCTGACTTTGTCTTTACCGGTCATGCTCAACAACTTCATACATACACTTTACAATTTGACTGATACGCTCTTTATAAGTAGGATCGGAGGCAATGAGGTAGCCGGTGTGCAATTTGTCTGGCCGCTGATTTTTCTGATGATGTCTTTCGGAATCGGGATGACCATAGCGACGTCCGCACTGATTTCACAATACATCGGGGCTGGTGACAATTTTAAGGCTAAGAAAACAGCTGGACAGGCGATCTTTTTATTGTTCAGTCTTTCTGTTGTCCTTGGAGTCGCAGGATTTTTTGCCGCACCTTATATTGTCAGATGGATGGGAGCGACGGGAAGTCTTTATGACAATGGTGTCGCATACCTCAGCATCATGTTTGCAGGTCTGTTTTCAACTTTTCTGATGAATGCTTTCAATGCGGTCAAGCACGGACAAGGCGATACGATTTCTCCACTGGTGATCGGCACTTTATCAGTTCTCATGAATGTGATTTTGGATCCTATTTTCATCTTTGTCCTCGATTTGGGTATTGAGGGTGCCGCATATGCGACTGTGCTCTCGACAGGAATTTTTGCTATCTACGGGGTGTTCACACTGTTCAGTGCTAAACAGAGTCTTAAGATTGATTTTGCGGATTTGATCCCAGACAAGGAACGCTTATTGAAGATCATCACAATCGGTTTTCCTTCTTCATTCGGTCAAGCTACAACAGCACTTGGGTTCACAGTTTTGAATGTGTTCCTGGTATCTTTCGGTGAGATAACTTTGACTGCGTTTGCTATTGGAAATCGCATCAGTTCCTTGATCATGATGCCATCGATGGGCATTGGAAGTGCTCTCGCTACGGTTGTAGGACAGAACTTAGGTGCTGACAACATCAAACGTGCAAAAAATGCAGTCTGGACCAGTACAAAGTTGTCAACGCTCATGTTGGTCGCAGGTAGTGCGATCATGTACCCGTTTTCTGAAACTATAGTCAAAGCTTTTACACAATCACCTGAAGTGATTGAGAGCGGAACGGCTTATCTGAAAATGATACTGATTTCCATTCCTCTCATGGGTTACTTCCAGATTCTTGTCGGAACGTTCCAGGGGTCCGGCCATACACTTTCGGCTATGGTCCTGATGATGGGAAGATTGTGGGTGCTTAGAATTCCGATGGTGATGTATCTGAGTAAAAATGCGAATTTTGGTCCTTCCTCCATATGGTATGCCATGATCATCAGTAATCTGTTGATCTGCATTGTGGGACTTGGCATTTATATGACGGGCAAGTGGCAACATAAAGTAATCAAGTCTAGTAAGGGCAAGGGCGGGATTAGAGAAGCCATTGCTTGACATCGCATAAGCTTCATGTTAAAATAAAAACGAAATAATCTTCAGGGCGGGGTGTGAGTCCCCAC
Source organism: Bacillota bacterium (assembly GCA_024636005.1). Taxonomy (GTDB): domain Bacteria; phylum Bacillota; class Clostridia; order Peptostreptococcales; family Acidaminobacteraceae; genus Fusibacter_D. Next base: position 4,937 of record JAGXHV010000095.1, on the reverse strand, counting down.
CGGCGGTATAGCCCGCGAGCCGAAAGGTTGATCTGGTTGAATTCCAGAGCCGACAGTTATAGTCTGGATGGAAGAAGAGATTTATGTTACATGTCTAATTTCCCCTGAAGTCATGCTTTATGGGGATTTTTTGTACCCCAAAAGTCATAAACCCAATTATATGATGATGGAGGTAATAGGTATGATAGCACAGACAAAAAGAAAGATTTCGGTATCACAAATGACCAAAATAGCGATGATGAGTGTTCTCGCTTTCGTATTGATGCAATTTGAACTCATTGTTCCAATTTTTCCTGCTTTTCTGAAAATTGATGTGAGTGACTTGCCAGCATTGATTTTAGCGTTTTCAATGGGACCTTTTGCAGGTATAGCTGTTGAAGGGATTAAGAATGTATTGCATATGTTTCAGACCACGACTGGTGGTGTTGGAGAACTCGCCAATTTTATAATCGGTATTTCCATAGTGGTTCCTGCTGCTCTGATCTATAAGAGAAGCAAATCCAAAAAATCCGCGATTATTGGACTTGCAGTAGGTACTGTAATCATGTCAATCGTTGGTGGACTCGCAAACTATTTCATTTTAATTCCATTTTACACCAACTTCATGCCGATTGATGCAATCATTGGTATGGGCGCCGCTGTGAATCCATCAATAGTTTCGCTAGAGACTTTGATCCTGTTCGGCATCATGCCGTTTAACATATTCAAAGGGATTGTACTTTCAATTTTGACACTTGTTCTTTACAAGAGAATATCACCAATATTACATCGATAGAAGATATGAGAGGATCGCGTAAATGCGGTCCTCTTTTTTATTTACAAAATCCACAAATTTGTTAGAATATATTAGGGAAGCGAAATGAAATGACGCGGGGTGGATGTCGTGACCGGTGTGACTATAGAAAAACGCGAAATGAGACTTGCTATACTCAAAATGATTTTACCCATCATGATGTCCAGTATACTTGAAATGATGGTCGGCATCGTATCTATGGCACTCATTGGCAACCTTGGTTTCATAGCCATTGGAGCGATGGGACTCAGCACCCGTGTCAGAGGTATGATTTGGGCTGTCTACAAGGGCATTGCAATTGGAGTCCAGGTCGTCATAGCTCAAGCACTTGGTGCGGAAGACCATGAACGCATCAAACATGCGATTAGACAGACGATTGGATCGATTTGTATATTATCATTGGTTTTCTTAAGTACCTTGATATTTTTACCTTCATTTTGGCTAGGAATTTTTGGTGCTAAAGGTGAACTTTTGGATGTAGGTGTAAAACTGCTTAGAGTTGTAGGACTCGGGATGCCATTTCTCGGCATTGTCCTCATTGTTTCAGGTGCTCTACAAGGACGCGGTGATGCGACAACTCCAATGATTATCAGCGCCATTATGAATATACTCAATGTTGTTTTGGGTCTGATTTTGGTGAGAGGTGCCTTTGGAATTCCAGCGCTTGGGCTTATGGGTGCAGGCATTGCCATGGCGTCTTCTCAGGCAATCGCTGCGGTCATTGCGATTGTTGTTATAGTAAGAAAAGGCGGCATTATTGAACATAGCAGCTTTTCTTCATTTTTCAGGTTTAAAAAGAATATCATTTCTTCGGTTTACAAAACTGGTGTGCCCAGTGCAATCGAATCCTTGTTCTGGCAAATGAGTTCTGTACTTTTGATCAGGGCCATACTCACTTATGGTGATAATGCTTATGCGGCATATCAATTGGGACTTCAGGCGGAAAGTATAGCATATATGCCTATGGCGGGTTTTCAAATAGCAGCAACAGCTTATGTGGGCAGATACATGGGAGCAAAAGCACCCGAAAAGGCGAAAAGTTACCTCAGAGAAATCATAAGATGGGCGGTTATTGTGTCTGTAATTGGTGGAGCTGCTCTTGTGCTTTTCCCAAAAGTGCTTCTTGGGATTATGACGGATGACCAAGAATTGATTCGAATCGGAACGATGTATCTGATTTATTGTGGGCTTGCTCAAGTTCCGCAGAATGTAGCTGGTGTGCTCGGTGGTGCGCTGAGAGGTGCAGGTTATACCAAGATGCCTATGTATGCGGCAGGAATCGGACTCTATGTGGTCCGTGTGCCTATAGCCCTACTTGCAGCTTATGTATTTCAAATGTCTGTCAACGTCATTTTCTTGGCGATTGCACTGGATATGACAGTACGTTTGTTGCTCAACAGTTTCCTTTACTTCAAAACGAATATCTATGACAATCCAAGACTTGTCTAAATTATAAAATGGCTCGTTTTCCATTACTGGGAAACGAGCCATTTCTGTTATAATTTATATCTCTTGAGTTCATCTCCTGTGATGTAGCAGAGTTTTCTTCAGCTATGGCTGCAAGTGTATGCATTTTGACTTTCTTAACTGAGTTCAGCGACCCCTTCCTTCAATAATATTTATAAAAAGCATATAAAATAGTTGTGAACCTATGCTAAAATGATAGATAGGTTCTAGTGAATCATAGGATTTCTGAATCCAGTCTTTCGATGAGTCTTGTGACATAATGACGCGTTACTTTCGGTTCGCTTTTATTGATTTCATCATATAACAGTTCAGCGCTGATGTGATTTGGCAGAGCTGTAAAACTGCTATAAAGTTTCAATACTTTTTTAGTCAGTTCAAGCAAGGCGACAGGTTCAAGCGAACTAATATGAAGCACTGAGCCGGAATCTTCAGGAACATTCAAATTAAGTCTCTGAGCAAGCGCCGTGTGAGTTAATATCCCTTTTTCTTCAGACGTAATCACTTCTTTTGTGCCAGTGAAAACAAAAAAAGTGTTGGGTAGTTCCCCAGATGTAGTGAGGTCGACTAGGTATTTCAAATTGTCATAGGCACTTAACCGGATATCACTACGATCGTGTAATACCAGATCGAGTTCATCTATGAAAACGATCAGTCCTTTATAATCGAGCAAAGTGATCAATTTCACGAAAGATTTAAGGAAATCAAGTGAATTGGTCTTGTCGACACCGCCGGTGAGTTCGACCTTCTGCTTTAAACCTTGAGGAATATGCTGTTCGCCTGATAACCAAGCACTTGTAGTGGATGTCGCTTCTTGATCACCTCGGATTTTTGAGCGGATGTAACTTAGAAAAGCTCTTGAAAAAGTGAGGTTGAACTTTGAAAGGGCATCACATACGGTTTGAATCTCGTGACTTTTTTGTTCAGGATAAGGTGCATTTTTAAGATTTTCAATCCAAAGGTCAAAAATAGCATCAAAAGATGCTTTGGATTCTGGATTGTGTTTCAAATAAAGATTGTGCATGATGGCATAGTATAAATCTTCCAATTTGTTCAATCGATAGCCGTTATTGATTTGAAACGAAGCGATCACGTAATCGTCATTCAGGGCGATATGTTTGTAGGTGCCCATCAAAAAAGACTTGCCGACACCGTAATCACCGACAAGGATTTTTACTAGACCTGTATTGTTTTCAATGAGTTTCAACGCTTTTTTGAATGCGTTGATCTCATCATCGCGACCAGATAGGATCATCGTGTGATGTTTATACGGTGCGGTCCCGTTTCTGAGTGCGTTTATAAGGTTTTGGGCTTCGGCTTCAGTTGAGAACAAGTTGATCACTTCCTTCGGAAACTTATTAGCGTCTATGTAAATCTGAAATTCTCAGTATGAGGTACCGATTGGGGACAGGTGCAAACTGGTACCTCAAGGTACCAGTTTGCACCTGTCCCCAATCGATACTTATTATTATACCGTAAAAGAGGTAAACATGAAATATGATGCAATAATTATAGGTGGTGGTGCCGCGGGATTATATCTGGCAGCACATTTAAATCCTCTTAAAGTGCTTGTGCTTGAGAAAAATAACCGTTTGGGGCTCAAACTCCTCGCTTCTGGGAGCGGTCAGTGCAATCTGACACATGGGGGAGACATTAAGGCTTTCAATACTCATTATGGCGATCATAAGAATTTTGTGAAATTCGCATTGTCACATTATGACAACAAGGCGGTGGTCAGGTTCTTTGAATCTCATGGACTGAAGTGTACCGAGAGAGAAGATGGGAAAGTGTTCCCTGCAACGCTCAGATCAAATGATGTACTAGAGACGCTTATGAAAGCCATTAATGACAACAGAAATGCCAAAATCATCAAAGAAGTGAAGCTTTCTGAAGTTGATTTTGATGGTTCATCCTATACTGTACACACTGATTCTGGTGATTTCAGTTCTACAAATCTGATTGTCGCCACTGGCGGTATGACTTATTCGAGACTTGGAACAACAGGGGACGGTTATGCCATCGCTGAAAAGCTTGGGCATAGGGTCGTGGAAGCGAAACCCGGATTGACCTCTGTTCATTGCGATGACAAGAACTTACTTGAGTTGAGCGGGCTCACTTTCAAGAATATCCATTTGACAATGGGCAGAGAAGGTCAAAAGACGAGAAAGTTCACTGGAGATCTGCTTTTGACACATTTCGGATTAAGTGGTCCAATCATCCTTGACAACAGCAGATTCTTTCAGAAAGGTGACAGACTGGAAATTCAGTTTGTCGATATGACCTATGAAACGCTCGATCGTTTGTTCCTAGAAATTGCGGGAGAAAACGGAGAAAAGCCTTTGGCCTTTTTCATGAACAAACTGGACATTCCAGACCGTCTCAAACCAGTCATCCTGGGTGCTTCAGGCGCAAAAAAGGAACTGAGACTTTCTGAGGTGACAAAACCTGTCAGAAAAGAAATCATCAAACATTTGACAGCTTATCCAGTGGGAATCCAGTCGCTTTCTGGAGAGGCTTCTGCCATGGTCACTGTAGGTGGAGTCGCTCTTGAGGATGTAAGCGCAAAACATCTGATGTCCAGAATTAGAGAAGGTCTTTATTTCATAGGTGAAGTACTCGATATAGATGGAGACTCTGGAGGATATAATCTTCAATGGGCATTTTCTTCGGCCAAAACAGT
>JAGXHV010000094.1 GCA_024636005.1 Bacillota bacterium | reverse complement strand
TGGCTCGTGTTAGAAGTTAAGCAAAATATTACAAAGGTATATAAAAAGACGACTTGAACTTTGAGTCGTCTTTTTTCTTGTACATCTGGACGAATTTTAAAACTAGAAGTGTTATAATTATTATAAAGATAAAAAAAGGGAGGTAGCTATGTTCATAAATGGAAATATCAAGGAGCTGTTTAAAACAGTTGAAGGGTATTGGTCTCCAAGAATCATTACAGAGGTAAACGATGAATATGTAAAAATTGCCAAGATTAAAGGGGATATAATTTGGCATGAACATGAGAATGAGGACGAACTGTTTTACGTTGTTAAAGGTGAATTTGACCTCCATCTTGAAGATGAAGTCATCAGTCTTAGTGAAGGCGATTTTTACGTTGTCAAAAAAGGCATCCGACATAGACCAGTTGCTAATGAAGAGTGTTGGATCATGCTGATTGAGAAAAAGGAAACCAAACACACTGGAAATGAAACTACTGAGGTGACCAAATCTATTGAAGAACAGTTAAAGTAATTCATTCTTCAGCATTGTGAAAGGAAATGTTCTATGTTCTCAGATGTAGAAATGAAATTTAAGAAAAAGAATAAACTTTTGTTTTCTCGTGACAGCAGATGTTTGCAGGAACTGAATGAGTTGCTTCAGCAGCAGAATCATAGAGTCTTAGTTATGTGGGCATTGGATTGCGCCAAATTGACCTTAGAGCAATTTGAAAGTAAATATACTGAAGAACATAGACCTAGAACCTGCTTAGAACTTTGCGAAAAATGGGCAAGAGGCAAGATAAAGATGCCAGTTGCCAAACGGGCTATATTGGATTCACATGCAGTAGCGAAAGAAATTGGTGATGCACAGTATGGTGCTCTCTGTCATGCGATTGGCCATGCTGGTGCAACCATACACGTAAGTACTCATGCTCTAGGATTGCCTATTTATGAACTGACAGCAATAGTCTTAAAGTATGGAATAAATGATTTTGAAAGACCAGTAACAGATAAGATTGATTACTATATTGAACGTCTACAATTTTGGCATGAGAATACCGATAAACTTGATCTTAAATGGGGAGGATTCTTGATGGATGTTAAGAAAGGGTCCAAAGCGAAAACACCAAGAATTTTCAGTATGTCTTTTGCAAGTGTCTATCCATTGTATGTCCAAAAGGCAGAAAAAAAAGGAAGGACTAAGTCAGAGGTAGATGAAATAATATTTTGGCTCACAGGATATGATACACTCAGTTTTCGAAAACAAATTGAGAATGAAGTTACTGTTAAAACTTTTTTTGATGAGGCACCAATGATTAATGAAAACGTTTCTTTGATCAAAGGTATGATTTGTGGTTATCGTGTCGAGGATATCGAAGATGAACTGATGCAAAAAATCCGTTATCTGGATAAGTTGATTGATGAACTGGCAAAAGGTAAATCTATGGATAAGATTTTACGTTAGAAATAGTCAGATTTAGTTCACTGTATCAATATAATAAAAGCGACGATATAGAATATCCTTCTATAAATCGTCGCTTTTTTCTATGTTTAATCATTTGAGGTTCTTCGATCAAATGTAGCTTTAGAATACGCTTTATGTTCATACATATCATCGTCACCTCTGGATAATGCTTCATAAATCGTTTCGGGTGAGTGGTGGTCATAATGCGCATATCCTTGAGCCAGGTGCAATTTATTCGTTACCTTGTTGTTGAAATCATCAGTTAAGTGTTTCAAGACCAGTAGTGTATTTTCGGCGTTTTCATCAGTGAGAGGATCACAAATGGCGCAAAATTCATCACCACCTATTCGAAATACCTCGCCAATCTTGGAAAAACAGTCATTTAATAATGATGCAGATGATTTGATGAGTATATCCCCTTCAATGTGACCATATGAATCATTTACGTTTTTTAAATTGTTGAGATCAAACACAAACAGTGTGACACTATTTCGCCCATCATGACGAGCCATTTCCTTATCAAAAGCGGTCCGGTTTTTGATTTGAGTTTGAATATCAAAATCGTATTGCATTTCCAAAGAATAAATGTAGTAAAGGAGTAAGCTCAAAGAAACGCTAGGCCAAATCAAAAGTAGATTTGGATATGCGATTTGAACGACAAACGAAAAGATGGGGAGTGAAAAAATCAGAATAAGGATTCTTTTATCAGGTCGAGCAATCTTTGCACGATTTATTAAAATTTCATAAATGACAAGGATAAAATATAAAAGGCTGATTAAGGTTGGTACGAAAAACAGACTGCCACGCTCATAGTGATTAAACGCATCTATGCTGAATACAATTCCCATCCAATAACTCAACACGCACAGAAGAGCGTTGAGATAAAGGGGCAACACCCAAAGCTTGAGCTGACCATAAATCGGGGAGGAAGTGCCTATGAAAAGCAAAAAGAGATATGGAACAATCGGACTAAAAGCAAACCCTAAAATATTGACGATTTTATGTATGATAATCAACTGCGGATCACTTGAATGGACGATTAAATTTGCGCTGATTTCAAGGGTCAATATTGCAATTGTCATAAACGCTGCAGCGATGTAATATTTATTCTTTTTGTTTTCAAGAATATGACGTTTAGCAAGGCTGATTGTAAAAAGAAGAGGAACGATTGAAAACAGGTCTAGAGCAACTAAGGTTGACATGTGAAAATACCGCCTTTTTTGGAGTCTTGTGACTAATGTCATCTGCACTATTATTATAGCATGAAAATTATTTAGTTACATCATTAGGTGATAAAAGCAATCCAATCAACACATCTCGATCAACAGGCTTTGACAGTAGAAACCCCTGATAGATGAAACAGTTTAACTCTACCAAGCCATTAAATTGTTCTATGGTTTCTACGCCTTCTGCGATGATTTGAGCGTTGATTTTTCTTGCCAAATCAATCATGGTCGAGATCACATTTAAGACTTTTGGTTTTTCGAGGAAAGTAGCTACGAATGAACGGTCAATTTTTATTGCATTGACTGGAAATTCACTCAAGTACATCAAAGAAGAGTAACCCGTCCCAAAGTCATCCAAATGAACTTGATAACCAAGCTTCATAAGTTTTGTGATACTATCCTTAACCAACGACAAATGCTTAGAAAAAGCTGTTTCTGTTAACTCAAAGATTACAGAACAACGCTCCGTTTCATATTTTCCTACTTCATTCTCTATACGATCTATAAACTGTGGATCAAGCAATTCAACCACAGAAATGTTAAGAGACATAGGCAACACAATGTTGTGTAGATCTTTTATTTCGGACTGAAATTTAAGCACTTCTGAAAGCATGAATTGGTCGAGTTGATCAATTACCCCGAGATTTTCTGCCTGTGGAATAAATTCAACGGGTGGAATATTACCCAATTTGCCATGTGTCCATCGCATCAAGGCTTCTACACCAACTATACTACCATCATGGTTATACTGAGGTTGATAGACAACAGATATTTCATTTCTTTTGAGTGCTTCAAATAGACCCGACTCGATTTGAGTTTTGTAAACTCTCTTTTGATGCAAAGCATCATCAAACCAAGTAATGTTGTCTTCATGATTTAAATTGAATTGATTGCTAAGCATAGCCGATTCTGCCTTCTCAATGATTACAATGCCTTGATTCTCATCAGTTGTAATATCATCAAGCACATAGCCGCCCGTTGACATTGAAACCTTTATGGTTAAAGCTTCATAAGTTTTCATAGAATCGACATCCGCCTTGATGGCAAGTATTATTCTTTCGATTTCGTTAAAATGTGCTTCATTTAAAAGCAGCGCAAATTTACCCATAGCTAAATCAAATATTTGTGCAGAATCATCTTGAGGTATATGTTTGCTTATTACAAGTCCCAATTTGTAGTGAATCAACTCCAAAATCGTCTGGCCAACTGTTTCTGAGTAGTGGTTAAGTTCTTTGTAACTCAGGCATATGAGTGATTTTTGTTTTAAATCATCAGTTAGAGCTAGATTATTCAAAGTCTGAACCAAATAATCACGATTATAAAATCCTGTTTGAGCATTGTGAAACGCATAATACTCTACTTTGTCTTTATATAGGTTTAGAGCTTCATAGTTTTCTGTTAAGGCTTCTTCCGAAGCAGCCATTTCCTCATTTAGCGCTTGAATTTCCATGTAATTGTGCTCAAGTTCTTTTTCTCTTTGAAGAATATTTTCTCTCATGCTCTTGAAAGTTAATGCAAAATGACCAATTTCATCGTCTTGATGCAACAAATCGGATGCAATGGCTTGCGAATAGTCTCCACGACCAATAGATTCAGCATGTGAACCTAATTTTACGATTGGGGTTGAAATTTTTTTACTGATGGTATTGGCGATGAAAAGTGAAATCATAAAAGTAATTAAATAGATGATAAGAAAATTAGTTGATGTCTCATGTACTCCCATAGAAAAAAATGATGTTGGAACAGAAATCCATAATACCCATGGTGCATCCTTTAATTTCGCTGAAATATAAGTCTTACTCCCACTTTCAAATGTACTCATATCTTTATTGAAACCTTCAATGATATCTTCAATAAGTAAAGCTTCAGGTTGATTGTTGAATATATCTGGATCCTGGTAAGCTACCAATAATCCATTTTCATCAATCAGAAAAGTTTCGGCTCCGTATGGAATCTTATAGGACTTCAGCTTTTGAGAGAGTTCATCAAGATTGATCGCCATATTTAATATGCCTTGAACTTTATAATCCATGACCCTCTTTCTAAGCACGGTCACGATATTTCCGGTGCCAGAATCATAAGAGGGAAAATCTACAAAAACAGTATCCATCTCCGAAACCAATTCGATCCAGTATCTTTCTTCCCAAGAGTAGCCTTCAGGAGGAATCCAACCATCTGAGCTCGTGAAATGTCCAGAATCCGTTAGAGTATTAAAATAACTGTAAAGCATAAAAGAATTGTATTATTACAGTATTTTAACATTTTAATCAGAGCCTTTCCACTGTTTTAGTTTCAAAGCAATTGACATACCAGTTAAGGTTAAAGCTGTAAGGGTTGTACGAATTGTCCGAAGTGATATAATTAATGTTGGATATGACTACAAGTAATGCATTGCCCGACTTGGTGACAACTATGCTGTCATTCTTTAAATTAAAAGGGGGGAAACAATATGTTCAAGAAGCTACTTATTTATTTTATGATTACAATTTTTATTGTAGGGTTGAGTGGCTGTAAAAACAATCCGGAAACTTCAATGGATTCAACGGATTCAAATGTTTCAACTGCTTCAAATGAGACAACGACTACAAAGAATGATGGAGATTATAAGTTGCCTGATTTCAGTGGCACCGGCAATACTTCAAGCAACATCATTAATGATGGCATCGCGGCTGAATAC
>JAGXHV010000093.1 GCA_024636005.1 Bacillota bacterium | reverse complement strand
GGATCGATTGTACACAAAGATATTGTCACAGGACAAAAATGGTTATTTCAAAAATGATCTAGCCCTGCGACTGAGTTTGATGGAACTGCTCATAATCAAAAGAGTAGGTGAAGCCGAAACAATCCGGTTAAATGTGCTGATCGATACCCTTGAAATCGATCGAAACCTCGTCACTCAAGCCATCAAAAAACTCTGTTCAATGAAAATTGCGCAGAAAAACAAGGACCCCGAGGACGGCAGAGGCCAATGTATTTCACTGCTTCCGGCAGGTCACACGATCCATAGTCAGATTCTTGAACTTCAGAAAGATGAACTCGACTTCATACTCAGTGATGTCAGCATCAACGAGGAGAAAACAATCCTCAAGTTCATCAGCAAGATTGTCCAGTACCACACTGAAAAATTTGAAATCAAATAACTCAGGCGGCATCTCCAGTTACTGGGGGTGTCGTTTTTTCACTTGAAGGAGCCTGTGATGACTGCATTTGAACGCCTAAAAAAGAGCATACTGGAAATCACATCCACCTGCGACAAGAGCAAACAGGTGATCATCGCAATCGACGGCAATTGCGGCAGCGGTAAAAGCACTCTTGCGACTGAGCTGGCGGAGGCATTGGATGCGAACCTGTTTCACATGGATGATTTTTATTTGCCTGAAATCATGAAGACAGAGGAACGGATGGCAGAGCCCGGAGGCAATGTCGATTATGTCCGTTTTAAAAAAGATGTGATGATCCCTCTACTTGCTGGATCCGGTTTTATGTACCGGAAATTCTCATGTCAGGTTCAGGGGCTTGGTGAACCTGTTTTTGTTACGCCTAAAAAAATCAATATTGTCGAAGGTGCTTACGCACTGCACCCACAGCTAATCGACGCCTACGACCTCAAAGTGTTTATGTCCCATGATTACGAAACACAGTGCGACCGAATCCTAAGGCGCAATGGCCCTGAGAAACTCAAATCCTTCGTCGAAAGATGGATTCCCCTTGAGAACCGCTACTTCGATGCGCTTGGGATCAAAGAAAAGTGCGATCTGGTAATCGACACAAGTGCCAATTGGGGACAGGTCAAAAGTGGGACCTAATTTTTTACGAAGCAAAAAATCGCGTAGTTAAGTACAATGTTTTGTGAAACGAAACATTGGGCGTAGGTATGGTTCTCGCGAAGCGAAACTATACTAGCCTTCGGAAACTTATTAGCGTCTTTGTATATCTGAAATTCTCAGTATAAAGGTACGCGCTGTGAAGGGCAGGAAAAGATTAGGATCAAGATCAAGATCAAGATCAAAAAGATAAGTTTAAGCAAAAAAATAAAAACACCCGAAAACGAGTGTTTTTAGATTGCTAATAGATTTTCTTATACAGGTTGTGCAGCGTCAACTGGGCAAACATTTGCGCAAGCGCCACAATCGATGCAAGCATCGCCTACTACATAAATGCTGTCACCAGCTGAGATTGCGTTTACTGGACATTCTGGCTCGCAAGCGCCACAAGAAATACAAGAATCATTAATTACGTACATGGTATAGCCTCCTTATAAATATGGGTTGATTTCAATTTAAAATCTTAACTCATTATAATATGACGGAGTTTTATCAAACAATAGAAGAGGCATAAAATAGTCCAAAAACAGCTGTATTACAATGATAATCATTATTAATTTTCCGGGATGAAAAACGCCCACCCGGGTGTGTTAAATTTTGTTAATTATTGAAAAAAGTTTACAGATAAAAACTTTTATATAGTTTACACTACAAGTGGAATGTGTTAAAATTAAGTCGATTGGCACATTAATATTTTTTTAACAATCTTTAAAGCAGTTGCCATGTCGGCTAGAGGGTAACCTCAAATCATTTTAAAGGAGTGTTTGAAATGAACTATATTGAAGAGGTATTTGAAGAAATTAAGAATCGTAACGCAAATGAGACAGAATTCTTACAAGCAGTAGAAGAAGTTTTCAAATCTTTGGAGCCAGTTTTAGAAAAGCATCCAGAGTACATCGAAGGTAACATTCTTGCAAGAATGGCTGAACCGGAAAGACAAATCTCATTTAGAGTACCTTGGGTTGACGATGCTGGAAAGATCAATGTCAACAGAGGATACAGAGTACAATTCAACGGCGCAATCGGACCTTACAAGGGCGGTCTCCGTTTCCACAAATCTGTAAACATTAGTATTATCAAGTTCTTAGGTTTTGAGCAAACATTTAAAAACTCATTGACTGGTCTTCCAATTGGTGGTGGTAAAGGTGGCTCGGACTTCAACCCATCTGGCAAGTCAGACGCAGAGGTAATGAGATTTTGCCAAAGCTTCATGACAGAATTATATAGACATATCGGTCCAGACGTAGACGTTCCAGCTGGGGACATCGGTGTTGGTGGAAGAGAAATCGGATACCTTTATGGACAATATAGAAGAATCAAAGGCGCATTTGAAAATGGCGTGTTAACTGGTAAAGGTTTATCTTATGGTGGATCATTGATCAGACCTGAAGCAACTGGCTTCGGTGTAACATACTTCATAAGAGAAATGCTCAAAGCACAAGGCGAGACTTTCGAAGGTAAAACTGTAGTGCTTTCAGGCTTTGGTAACGTAACTTGGGGTACTGCTCTTAAAGTAACAGAGCTTGGCGGAAAAGTTATCACTATTTCTGGTCCAGACGGATACATTCTTGATGAAGCTGGTATCGCTGGTGAGAAAATTGAGTTCTTACTTGACCTCAGAGCTAGCGGAAAAGACATCGTTGCTCCTTACGCTGAGAAATTCGGCGCTAAATTCTTCCCAGGCGAAAGACCTTGGAGTGTTAAAGCTGACATCATGATTCCATGTGCAACTCAAAATGAAATTAGAATCGAGCATGCACAGCAAATCGTAGACAATGGTGTTAAATATGTTTGTGAAGCTTCAAATATGCCATGTACAAACGAAGCGCTTGAGTTCTTACTTGAAAAAGGCGTGATTGTTGGTCCTGCTAAAGCTGCAAATGCTGGTGGCGTTGCTACTTCAGCACTTGAAATGAGCCAAAACTCAATGCGTTATTCTTGGACTGCAGAAGAAGTTGATGCGAAGTTACAACAAATCATGAAAACTATTCATGACAATGCTTCAACTGCTGCACAAGAGTACGGTTTCGGATACAACTTGGTTGCTGGTGCAAACATCGCTGGCTTCAAAAAAGTTGCTGAAGCAATGCTTGCTCAAGGTAACTACTAATCAAATTAGTTTCAAATGGATAGCAGGTACCAATTTGGACCTGTCCCCAATCGATATTCAACCCCCCTGGAGATTTATTTCCAGGGGGGTTTTGTTTGATTAACACAACGAAAAAATAATAAGTTGTAGAAAATACCTCATTTGATATAATTGTATTATTAAAAAGTAATAAACAGGGGGATAAATCTTTGAAAAATGAATCAAGTGTTTTTTTAGATGAGGTATTGGCACTACAGTTGTTTCAATCATCAAAATTATTGACCAGAGAAGATTTGAAAGAACAACAAATCACATCTGTCAATGTTATGCTTGATCGTGAAATCATCAATTGGATTGAACAGGACGGACAAATAGTACTTACGACCGGACAAATGTTTGAGAAGTTGACACTTCAGGATCAAATAGAATTCTTCAGCGCGCTGGCATCCAAAAAAGTATCGGCAGTATTCATTAAAGTCACTCCATATCTTGACGCCATCATGCCAGAAGTTATAGAAGTGTGTAATAAAAAGGGGCTCGCATTACTTGACCTCAATTATGACGTCTCGTTCACAGAGATATTCTCAGTTGTCTACAATCTGATGTTCCGCAAACAGACCAATGTCCTTCAGCGCGTGGAAACATTACATAAAGATACGATGAATGTTGTCGTCGAAGGTGGCAACATAGAGGATGTACTTAAAAGCATCCATAAAACCATTTCTTCTCCAGTTTTCATAAGAGACTACTATTTTGAAGATACGTTTTTCATCAAAAATGAATTTGAAAATGATTATGCGCTTCTTTATGAAAACATTGAAAGCATTCAGCTCGATGGAAAGCACTCAAAACTCATCTGGGACAAGATCATGTTCAAGGAGAGAGAAATCGAACGGCTCATCATTCCGATCTTCGTCAAAAACCAAGTGTACGGTCATATCGTCACCTATGGAAAAGACCAATCCATATCCAACTATGACAAACTTGGTCTTGAGGCTGCTTCCAACATTATCGCACTCGAGTTCCTAAAGAAAATCTCAGTCCAGGAAGTGGAGAACAAATATAAGATCGAATTTTTCGACGACTTGATTTCGCTGGATGAACAAAGACGCATGAAAGCGGTGGAACGCGCATCGAATTTCAGATTCTCAGAAAATGCGAATTATGTGATGCTCAATATCAGTATCTCCACCCGAAATGGGATTGATGAATCGGAAAAGGCGCTGAAAGCGGCATACCTTGCTGAACTCATCTGCAAAGATATGGGAAGATCCTATCTGATTCTCAACAAAAGCGACAGCATTTTCATACTCGTTATGCTTAAAGAAGGCGAAGGTGGACCAGTCGTCAAACGTTACTCTAAATACATTTACGATATACTCAAGACAAAAATGAAAAAACATCAGACCAAAATGGGCGTCGGACGAATCTGCAAAGGACTCAACCTTGTGCACAGAAGTCTTCTCGATGCATCAAAAGCCCTTGAAGGCGCAGTGGGTTATTTGGAGGAAGATGTTGTTTTTTTCGAGGAAATGGGTATCTACAAAGTGCTGTCCAACAGCGCTATCAAAAACGAACTCGAGATATTTTTTAATGAGATTCTCGAGCCATTGATGGTCTACGACGCCCGAAAAGACACCGAACTTATCAAGACACTTCAAGTCTATTACAAATGCAACGGCAATCTCAAAAAAATGTCCGAGATGTTGTTCACGCATTATAATACAATCCTTTACCGCCTCGGAAGAATACAGGAGATCATCAAAAAAGACCTCGAAAGCGAAGAAGACCGCTATGCGATTCAGACCGCGCTCAAAGTTCATAAGATTTTTAGAATGTAACGTCTATTCTGTGGACAAAAAATAGACGCATCGGGAATATAATCCTATTAGACGTATTATGTAGGTGGAGGGATATTATTATGATGAACAATAATGCAATTGAAAAATCAATGAAAGTTAAACTCGAAGACTTGTTTGACGCGTTGCCGGATTATCCGGAGTTTGAAAAAGGCATACGTAGAGCACCAAAACGTGAGTTGACGCTCAATCAAAACGAGATCGAACTTGCGCTCAAAAACGCACTGAGATATGTGCCGGAGAAATGGCATGAGACTCTTGCACCTGAGTTCCTTGAAGAGCTGCTGAGCAAGGGCAGAATTTACGGTTATAGGTTTAGACCAGTAGGCAACATCACGGGAAAATCCGTTGAAGACTATAAAGGAAACACGGTTGAAGGAAGGTCGATCCAAGTGATGATCGACAACAACCTCGACTTTGCAATCGCATTATACCCTTATGAACTCATCACATATGGTGAGACCGGAGCGGTGTGCCAGAACTGGATGCAGTATCATTTGATCAAGCGTTACCTGGAAGTCATGAATGACACGCAAACACTTGTTATGCAATCGGGACATCCACTCGGATTGTTCGCTTCGCAGAACTCGGCTCCAAGAGTCATCATCACCAATGGACTCATGATCGGTATGTTCGATGATGCCGACAATTTCAACCGCGCAGCAGCACTTGGCGTTGCATCGTACGGACAAATGACAGCAGGTGGTTGGATGTACATTGGACCACAGGGCATTGTTCACGGCACATACTCGACACTGCTTAATGCCGGTAGAGACAAGCTTGGCATTCCAGAGAGAGAAGACCTGAAAGGCAGATTGTTCGTGACATCGGGCCTCGGCGGAATGAGCGGCGCACAAGGCAAAGCAGTTGAAATCGCGGGTGGTGTGGGCATTATCGCTGAAGTGGACTACTCAAGAATTGAAACACGTCATTCGCAGGGGTGGGTTTCAGAAATTCTGGAAACACCTGAAGAGACATTCAATAAAGCAAAACAATATCAAGCAGAAGGTCGTGCGATTGCCATAGCATATCACGGCAACATTGTGGACCTACTCGAATATGCTGTGGAAAATGATGTGCACATCGATCTTTTATCCGATCAGACTTCATGCCACAATGCTTACGATGGTGGTTATTGCCCTGCGGGAATCACATTTGAAGAGCGTACTGAACTGCTGTCAAAAGATAGAAAGAAATTTATAGAGCTCGTCAATGAGACTCTCGAAAGACATTTTGAAGCCATCAAGATTCTTGTTTCAAAAGGTGTTTATTTCTTTGATTACGGCAACAGCTTCATGAAGGCGATCTTCGATGCTGGAGTGAGCGAAATTTGTTCAAATGGTAAAAACGAACTCGATGGATTCATTTGGCCATCGTATGTGGAAGACATCATGGGACCGGT
>JAGXHV010000092.1 GCA_024636005.1 Bacillota bacterium | reverse complement strand
GATGTAAAAGATGTATTGTATTCTGAGGAAATGTTGCAGGAACGTGTACAGGCACTCGCTGATGAAATTTCCGCAGCATACGAAGGTAAGGATTTGTTACTGATTGGGGTTTTGAAGGGTGCGAATGTCTTTATGTGTGACCTTATGCGAAAAATTCATTTTCCAATCCAAATTGATTTCATCGCTGCGTCCAGTTATGGACATTCAACAGAAAGTTCAGGCGTGGTAAAAATTTTGAAGGACTTGGATTACAGCATTGAAGGAAGAGATGTCATTATAGTTGAGGACATCATTGATACTGGACTGACCCTGAAATATCTCATAGAGAATTTTAAGTCAAGGAATCCTAGAAGTCTTGAAATTTGTACTCTTTTGGATAAACCAGAAAGACGTATCGCACATCTTGATGTCAAGTATGTAGGGTATCGTATCCCTGATGTTTTTATCGTTGGTTACGGAATTGATTATGCTGAAAAATACAGAAACTTGCCTTATATTGCCACATTGAAGCCGAGCGTGTACGAAAAATAGCTTGTAAACATTTAATAAAAAACGAGTATATCATTTGACGGTTGGGTATCAATTCGTTATGATTGAACTGATAAAACGAATGAGGTGATAAAATGAATTTAGCGAAATACATCGATCACACTATTTTGAAAGCGAATGCTACTGAAGCTGAAGTGATTCAAGTGTGTGATGAAGCAAAAACACATAATTTTTATTCGGTGTGCATTAATCCGTATTATGTTTCACTTGTGGCAGACCAATTGAAAGACTCTGAAGTTAAAGTGACTTCAGTAATCGGATTTCCACTGGGAGCCAATACAACAGAAATAAAAGCCAAAGAAGCTTTAAAAGCGGTTGATGATGGTGCTGATGAAATCGACATGGTCATCAATGTTTCGGCTCTAAAGGATGGAAAGTTCAATTATGTTGAAAAAGACATCGCAACTGTAGTTGAAGCGATCAAAGGCAGAGCTATTCTAAAAGTTATTTTGGAAACATGTCTATTAACGGATGAAGAGAAGACAAAAGCATGTGAGCTATCAAAAAGTGCCGGAGCTCATTTTGTAAAAACATCTACTGGATTTAGTACTGGTGGCGCCACAGAAGCCGATGTAAGGCTCATGAAGTCCATTGTTGGTGATGAGATGGAAGTTAAAGCTTCCGGTGCTGTCAGAGACTATGAGACCGCACTCAAAATGATAGAAGCTGGAGCAACCAGAATTGGTGCTTCATCATCAGTTTCAATCGCAAGTGGTGGGTCAGACACAAATAGTGGATATTAAGACATATTGGTTTACATAATATATTTATGTAAACCAATATTTTTTTATGTAACTATTGCTACTATCCAAATAGATTGTATTGTATAATAGAGATATCAAAACCGATTGAGGTGCATAATGAATCTTAAAGAAATAAAAATTGGACTATTGGTCAAATGGGTTGCAGTGGCTACGATTGTATTTTTATTGATATCTCAACCATCGATTTGGGAAATTATATCTGCTGGCATATCTCCAGTTCTATCCGCATTTGTTTTTGCCTATATTTTAGATTATAACGTTCGTTTTTTTGAGAAAAGGCTTAAAATACCGAGAGTCTTATCCATTTTTATCACTATGATTATTGTCATCATCGCCTTGACACTTCTAGGTGTCGTTATTATTCCAGGTGTTTTGAATGCTGTATCTTCCCTGATAAAGGCCATTGGAAATGTAGACTTTAATCTTGAATATTTAAAGAATTTTGATTTTGATAATTTTTACCTCAATGAAATTCAACAAGCATTGATAGATACGATAACTCCAATTTTACAAAAGCTCACCAATGCAACAGGAACAGGGATATTGATGATCGTGTCCGAAATCCAAAAAATCACTTCAGGTCTTATTTCCATCATTGTTGCGTTTGTCATCTCTATTTATATGCTTGGAGAGAAGAAGGATTTGGTTGCAAGACTTAAACGTGCAACATATGCATATTTCACAGAAGAGAAAGCTGAAAATATATTTTATACTTTTAAACTTGCCAATAAGATATTCAAGGCATTTTTTCTGGGGAAATTACTGGACAGTACAATCATCGGAATTTTAGCGTATTTGGTATTTAGAATATTCAATTTTGAATATGCATTGCTTATTGCTTTGATTGTTGGAATTACCAACATGATTCCATATTTTGGACCTTTTATTGGTGCGGTTCCCGCAGCAATCATTACGTTTGTGGCCAATCCATCACAACCGGTTGATGTCCTTTGGATGTTACTGATCATCTTGATTATCCAACAATTGGACGGTTTGGTGATTGGACCATTTATTTTGGGAGATTCAGTTGGTGTGAACGCATTCTGGATCATTCTGGCGGTAACAGTGGGTGGAGCGACGTTTGGTCTGCTTGGTATGTTCCTTGGAGTTCCACTATGCGTGCTTACAAAAACATTGATTGAAGAGGATGTCGAAAGAAAACTTGCTTACAAAGGTTATAATGATCTTGAATCCACTGCACTAAGATCTAAGAAAAAATAGGCATATTATGGTAACATAGGGGGAGCATATGACCAATATCATGATTGTTGATGTCAACACAACAACGTCTTATCGTATAAGAAAACTCTTGGAATCTGTTCCGGTTGAAGTTCATACGACTTCTACGGTTCACGAGACCATCAATAGGATGAATAACCCCCAGATGAATATTGATATTGCAATAGTTGATGTTAAACTAGGGTCTGAAGACGGCTTTGGTTTAATCAGTAGAATCAAAGAGCTGAACCCAAACTTATTGATTATTATCACAACGGGTCTGAACACAAGGAAATCATTTGTCCAAGGCATCAGGGTTGGTGCAGTGGACTACATTCTCAAACCATATGATGACGACTATTTGAAGTTTAAACTGCTCAACCACATTTCAGCAGTCGAAAATTCAAAATCCATTCCAGATTACTCACCAAAAGAGGTGGACAACGTCATATACTCTGCAGTGAAGAAGGCTGTGCGTGAGGGGTATGAAATGTTGATGGGACTCATTATTATCTATCATAAGAAGTTTAACGGCAATGAAGGGGTCAATATCAAAGATATGGCCATTCTCAGGACACTCAACGCACACATAGATGAAACCCTTTCTGCGGATGATCAGATGATCAATCAAAGTGCTAATGGCATTCTCATAATTTTACCAAAGAGGACAGATCAGCTTAAAGATACTATATCCAACTATTATCAAAAGTTATGTGAAGAATTTATTCGCTCCAGACAAATTGAAGACACCTATATCGCTCTTGAATTTATAAGTCTTCCGAATGAAGTGAATCCAAATCAAAATGCTTTATCTGTATTAGCACAAAAAATCGAAAAAAAAATGCTATAGCCATTGTGTTATAGCTTTTTTCTTTTATAAATTCATACAAATTTAATTTTATTTTTTTGAAAAAGGATTATAATAGTAATAGTTTATATTTATCATATTATTGTATTGCATCTTATGAGGTGTTGCATGAATCGAAAGTTGAATGTTGGGTTAGATGTAGGGTCTACCACTGTAAAAATGATTGTATTAGATGAAGAAGACATTGTAGTATTTAAAGATTATCGTAGACACTTTTCCGATATAAAAAAGACTGTTACGGAATTGTTTGACGAAGTTCATGAGTTGTTCAGTACTGCAACTCTAAAATTCATGGTCACCGGTTCAGCTGGTTTAAGTCTCGCTGAAAGCCTTGGAGTCTCTTTTATCCAAGAAGTGGTAGCTTGTACAAAAGCTATAAAGAAATATGCTCCTGACACTGATGTAGCCATTGAGCTCGGTGGTGAGGATGCTAAGATCATGTACTTTGGAAACACGGTTGAACAGCGTATGAATGGAACATGCGCCGGTGGAACAGGTTCATTTATCGACCAGATGTCCTCACTGCTCAGAACTGACGCACTCGGGCTTAACAATCTGGCTCAAAACCATAAGGAAATCTATCCGATTGCATCG
This sequence comes from Bacillota bacterium, assembly GCA_024636005.1. Taxonomy (GTDB): domain Bacteria; phylum Bacillota; class Clostridia; order Peptostreptococcales; family Acidaminobacteraceae; genus Fusibacter_D. The sequence continues at coordinate 18,883 of JAGXHV010000092.1, read as the reverse complement.
CGTTGTGGTGTATTTGCAAAAACAGATGTACAGCCATTGCTCAACGAAGGCGCATCAAAAGAGGATATTGCCGCATCAGTACTTCAAGCGGTAGTCAATCAAACAATCAGCGGACTCGCATGCGGAAAACCGATCCGTGGAAAAGTCGCATTTTTGGGTGGTCCGTTATCTTTTTTACCTGAACTTAAAAAACGTTTTGAAATTACACTTAACTTGGGGGTTAATGACATTGTCAATCTCGACCATACCCAATATTTTGTTGCGCTTGGAGCAGCACTGTCATCTAAATCTTCTGATGATATGGAGCCCCATTGTCTATATGACAGAATGCCATCCATATACTGCGAATCAAGAGATACATCAGATATGCCTGAACCACTTTTTGAATCGCATGAAGCTTACGCTGAATTCGTAGCACGACATGAAAATCACAAAGTAAAGCGTTACCCAATAGAAGAGGTGAGTGGACCTACTTATTTAGGTATTGATGCAGGATCAACGACAACCAAAATCGCTCTGATTGATGATCAAAATAGGCTCATATTTTCCCATTATGGTTCCAATGAAGGCGATCCACTCAAAACAACTGTCAAAGCCCTTAAAGCCATGTTCGAACAAATGAGAAAAGACTCATATGTAGCATACGCTACAGTCACAGGATATGGAGAAACCTTAATAAAAGCAGCGTTGAATCTTGACCACGGTGAAATTGAAACCGTAGCTCATTATAAAGCAGCAGATTATTTTCTTCCTGGTGTGGACTTCATTCTTGACATTGGTGGTCAGGATATGAAAAGTTTACGTGTGCGTGATGGTGCTATTGATTCCATTATGCTTAATGAAGCATGTTCTTCAGGTTGTGGATCGTTTATTGAAACATTTGCGAATTCTGTCAATTTACCGGTCTCCAATTTTGCAGAGAAAGGTTATTTCTCAATTAAACCGGTTGATTTAGGAACCAGATGCACTGTATTTATGAATTCACGCGTCAAGCAAGCTCAAAAAGAGGGTGCTACAGTAGGGGATATTTCAGCGGGAATTTCAATGTCTGTAATTAAAAATGCGCTTTTTAAAGTCATTCGTATGAGATCAAAAGACGATCTTGGAGAAAAAATTGTCGTTCAAGGGGGAACTTTCTATAACAATGCAGTTCTTCGCTCTTTTGAGCAGATTGCAGGTAAGGATGTAGTGCGTCCAGATATTGCAGGAATCATGGGAGCTTATGGATGTGCCATTATTTCAAGAGAAAAATCAGTTGATGGACATCGTACAACTATGGTTCCATGTGAAATTCTAGAGGATTTCTCTACAACAACTTCCTCTAAACGATGTGATCTTTGTGGAAACCATTGCCATTTGACTGTCAATCAATTTTCCGATGGAAGAAGTTTCATAACAGGAAACAGATGCGAACGTGGTGCGGGTATTGAAAGGACGACCGAGATACTTCCAAATTTATACGATTATAAACTCAATCGTGTATTTGATTATCCTGTCCTTTCAAGAACTGAAGCGAAACGTGGTATAGTTGGTATTCCAAGGGTTTTAAATATTTATGAGGATTATCCGTTCTGGGCATCTTTTTTTACCGAACTCGGTTATAGGGTGGAACTCTCCACCAGATCTTCCAAAAAGATTTATGAACTGGGAATGGAAACCATTCCTTCAGAGAGTGTATGTTATCCTGCCAAATTGGTCCATGGCCATATCGAAGATTTGATCAAGCGCAAAGTCGATAGGATTTTTTATCCATGCATACCATACAATATCAAGGAAGATGAACATTCAAACAATTATTACAACTGTCCTGTGGTCACATCATATCCTGAAACAATAAATACAAATCTCGACAATTTACACTCATCAACCATAAAGTATCACCATCCATTTTTACCTATAGATTCACCTGAAAAAATGAAAAAGCGATTGGCAGTGGAGCTGTCATCGTGGGGACTCAAGAAAGATGAGATTTTCAATGCAGTCGATCATGCGTATTCAACTCTTGAAGCTTATAAATTTGACGTTCGCAAAAAAGGTGAAGAGACCATAGAATTCATGAAGCAAAATAAGAAAAAAGGAATCGTACTCGCTGGAAGACCATATCATATTGACCCTGAGATCAATCATGGCATTCCTGAACTCATTGAATCCTACGGTTTTTGTGTTCTTTCTGAAGATGCGGTAGCTCATTTGGCCACAGTGGAAAGACCACTTAGGGCCGTTGACCAATGGATGTATCATACCAGGCTATATGCAGCCGCTACTTTTGTTGGACAAACCGAAAATCTGGAACTTGTCCAATTGAATTCATTTGGATGCGGACTGGATGCAGTCACATCAGATCAGGTAAGAGAAATCCTCGATCGATTCGGAAAATTGAGCACGCTGATCAAGATTGATGAAATCAGCAATTTGGGTGCTATAAGAATCAGAATTCGTTCTTTGATGGCTGCACTGATTGAACGAGACAAATCTTGTTTTACTATTCCTGAAATTGAAGTGATTCCTAGCCGTGTCAAATTTACTGAAGAAATGCGCAAGACGCATACCATATTGGTTCCACAAATGTCTCCGATTCATTTTCAATTCATTGAATCCGCAGTCAGACCTGAGGGATATAACATGGAAGTCTTACCATCCATAGATACACATGCCATCGATGAGGGGCTCAAATACGTCAACAATGATGCGTGTTATCCCTCCATACTCGTGGTTGGTCAAATGATGAAAGCCATCACTTCAGGCAAATATGACCTTGATAAGACCGCACTGATTATTACACAAACCGGTGGAGGTTGCAGAGCGACCAACTATATCGCATTCATAAGACAAGCGCTCAAAAGTTCAAAGCTTGAACACATTCCAGTTATCAGTCTTAATGCCTTGGGACTTGAAGACAATCCAGGGTTTAAGATCACAAAATCATTGATGGAAAGGTTAATCCAAAGCATGCTCTATGGAGATTTGTTCATGAGAGTCCTTTATAAGACCAGACCATATGAACAAATTCCTGGAAGTGCAAATGCGCTATACGACAAGTGGGTAGAGCAGTGTAAACACGATCTTGAGTTTGGTGGGAGAAGAGAATTCGTAAAAAACATGAAACAGATCGTTGCAGAATTCGACAATTTGCAACTGAATGGTATCGTGAAACCCAAAGTAGGACTTGTTGGCGAGATTTTAGTGAAATTCCATCCGACTGCCAACAACAATATCGTTGAAATGATAGAAAGTGAAGGCGCTGAAGCTGTCATGCCAGATTTGATCGACTTCTTTGCCTATACTGCTTACAACAGTGTTATCAAGCACAAATATCTTTCAGGATCATTAAAAAGCCGATGGACAAGTGAAGCTTTAATCGCCATATTGGAATATTATAGAAAACCAATGGTGGATGCGCTCAAGAAAAGCAATCGATTTGAACCACCAAAACATATCAAAACCCTTGGTGAGTTAGCAAGTCCGCACCTTTCCCTTTGCAATCAGACTGGAGAGGGATGGTTCTTGACCGCAGAAATGATAGAGCTCATTCACAGTGGAGTAGACAACATTGTTTGCATGCAGCCCTTTGCTTGTTTACCTAACCACATCACAGGCAAGGGAATGATCAAAGAACTCAAAAGCACCTTTCCAAAATCAAATATTGTTGCTATCGATTATGATCCAGGTGCCAGTGAAGTTAATCAGATCAATAGGATCAAATTGATGTTGGCTTCCGCATATGAGAATCTCGACAATTAATGGTGCACAACGCAGTTAAACCAGATTCATTGCATTTTTTTATTGCAGCGAATCTGGTTTTTTTATGTTTGTATACAGTATTTATGTTATAATTATGGATGAAATTATGAGACCGGAGTGATGATAATGAATGATCAAATTTTAGTGTTTGGACATAAAAATCCAGATACAGACAGTGTGACTTCCGCAATTACACTTGCATACCTTAAACAAAAACTTGGGCAGTCGGCCAAGCCATATATTCTTGGTGAATTACCCAAAGAGACAACGTTCGCACTTTCATATTTTGGAGTCGAATCACCAGAGCGCATTGAGAATGTCAAAATTCAGATGAAGGATCTCAATTACGATAAAATTGAAGCATTGGGTCCAGAAAATTCAATTTTGACCGCTTATAATCACATGAGTAAGAATAAAATAAGAACGCTTCCCGTGGTTGACAGCGAGAATTATCTTATTGGTATAGTAACGATGAAAGATATCGCTATGAATGCCATCAACGGCGATTTGCATGAACTGAATACAACTTTTCAAAATGTCAGAACCGATTTGAACGCCATTACGCTCAATTATTCAAACCCATTAGTAAATGGTAGCATAGTCATAACTGCCTTTCACGATTCTACAATAATAAAAAATGAAATTCTTGGAAAAACTTCTATTGTCATCACAGGAGACCGATACGACATTATCGAATACGCGATTCAAAGCAAAGTTCAACTTATTGTCGTTACAGGTGGTCTCAAAATTCCAAATATTCTTATTGAAAAGGCTGCCGTATCGCGAGTGAACATGATAGTAACCCCTTATGACACCTATTATACTTCAAAACTGATCAACCAGAGCAATTATGTGAGTTCCATTATGAATTCCGATCGATTGATGAAATTCAAATCAGAAGAATATATGGAGAGTTCCAGGGAAATCATACAAACCTCCAAGCATTCCAAATTTCCAATTATAGATTCACAAGGGAAATACCTTGGAATTATCGGTAGAACCCATTACCTCAATCCTAGCAAGAAAAAAGTGATTTTGGTGGACCACAATGAGTATGCACAATCGGCTGAGGGGCTCAATGAGGCCGAGGTCCTGGAAATTATTGATCATCACAAACTTGGAGACATCTCAACAGCATTACCGATTTCCTTTAGAAATGTTCCCGTGGGGAGTACCAACACGATTATATACCAAATGTATCGGGAAGCGGGTATTGGCATACCTAAACACATCGCTGGTCTGATGCTATCCGGGATTATATCGGATACACTTTTTTTAAAGTCACCAACGACTACACCGGTAGATGTCAAAACCATGAACGAACTTTGCGATATCGTTGATATCTCAGCAGAAAAATATGCAATGGAACTTTTTAAAAACGGAACTTCATTGGAAGGACGTTCGGTTGAAGATATTTTCAGAAACGATTTCAAATCATTTCTTCTGGATGGATATAAAATCGGTATTTCTCAAGTCTTTACATTAAACTTTACAGATATCCTTGATCAACAGGAAACTTATCTTAATTTGATTCAGGAAGTTCATGATCAAAATGATTATTATGTGACACTAATGCTGGTCACTGACATCATCAATGAAGGGTCATATGTGATTTTCAAATCCTCACACGAAACTCTTCTTTCACTGGCTTTTGAGCAAGATGTGAAACAAGGAACTTTTATCAACAATTGCGTTTCAAGAAAAAAACAAATCATACCAAAATTGATCCAAGCCATCAACATGATTAGATAGGAGGCTTCATGATTAGCAAATATGATTTTTATGAGACACTTGGAGTATCTCTTGATGTTGTGAGCACTATAGAAAAATGTGAAAAAAAAATTCAAAATCAATTCAAGAAGATTGATGATATAGCAGAATTCAACCAACTTAAAGTTCTGCACGCCATGCAAATCAATCGAATTTCAGATATACATTTCAACTGGAATACAGGCTATGGATATGATGACATCGGTAGGGATGGAGTAGAAAACGTTTACAAAACTGTTTTTAATACTGAAGATGCCATTGTTAGACCTATCATAGTGTCAGGCACTCATGCATTGACATTGATGCTTAGCGGAACATTAAGACCGGGTCAGAAGATGCTGAGCATAACAGGCAGACCCTATGACACTCTTGAAAAAGTCATAGGATTATCTCCTTCGAAAGGGCTTTCATTAATGGATATAGGGGTCGAGTATAATGAGATTTCGCTTGATCCTGAGGGTGGTTTCGCAATAGAGGCAATAAAATCAGCCATGATCAATAAACCTGATGTTGTTTATATTCAAAGATCTGCAGGATATTCTTGGAGAAGAGGTCTTACAATCGAGGAAATTGGAAATGTCATTGATTTGGTTAAGGGTGCTAGCGCTGGGACAATCGTCATGGTGGACAATTGTTACGGAGAATTCTTGGATTATCTTGAACCCACTGATGTTGGAGCAGATCTAATGGCGGGCAGTTTAATCAAAAACCCCGGTGGCGGACTGGCACTTAGTGGTGGCTACATTGTCGGAAAATCCGATTTGATTGAAGCCGTTGCAGATCGTATGACGTCTCCAGGAATAGGTAAGGAATGTGGGCTTACATTTGGACAGACAAGAACCATCTTGCAAGGTTTTTTCATTGCGCCAAAGGTTGTTTCAGGAGCTCTAAAAGGAGCCATTTTGTGCGCTAAAGTCTTCGAAGATCTTGATTATGAAGTAAATCCAAAATCAACTGAAAGCAGAAGTGACATCATTCAAGCCATTGAATTTAAAAGCGCTGAAAAAGTCATCGCATTTTGTAGAGGGATCCAATCCGCATCACCTGTAGACAGTTTCGTATCACCTGAACCTTGGGCTATGCCCGGTTACTCAAGTGATGTTATTATGGCTGCTGGTGCCTTTGTTCAAGGTTCATCCATTGAACTTAGTGCTGATGCGCCCATCCGTGAACCCTATATCGCATATTTTCAAGGTGGGTTGACTTATGAACATTCAAAATTTGGAGTTATAAAAGCTCTTGACCGATTGAAAAAGGAAGGTTTTTAATGGACTATAACAAACTCGCACTCGAATTGCATGAAAAATACAGAGGGAAAATTGAAATAAAAAGTAAAATGCCCTTAGACAATCAGGATGATTTGGCTACAGCTTATACTCCAGGTGTTGCAGAGCCTTGCAGGGCCATTCATAAAACTCCATCTGATGTATATAAATATACTTCAAAAGGCAACATGGTTGCTGTCATTTCAGACGGTTCAGCAGTCTTAGGACTTGGAAACATTGGTCCTGAAGCAGCAATTCCGGTTATGGAAGGCAAAGCAATCTTATTTAAGACATTTGCAAATGTGGATGCGTTTCCAATTTGTTTGAAATCTCAAGATGTAGATACTATTGTTGAAACAATCTACCAGATTTCACCTGTGTTCGGTGGAATAAATCTTGAAGATATCTCATCACCACGATGTGTTGAAATTGAACGCAAACTTAAGGAATTGCTAGATATTCCAGTTTTCCACGATGATCAGCATGGCACAGCTATTGTAGTCAGTGCTGCACTAATCAACGCGCTCAAATTAGTGTCCAAGTCAATAGCGTCAGTAAAAATCGTAATTAACGGTGCTGGTTCTGCAGGAAATGCTATTGCAAGAATGTTGATTGATCTAGGTGCAAAAAACATACTGACTTGTGATCGAAATGGAATTTTAACCAGTGATGAACCTCAAAACAATTGGGTCAAGGATGAAATCGCAATGTTGACCAATCCAGAAAAAATTTCAGGATCATTAGCAGATGCGATGATTGATGCAGATGTCTTCATTGGGGTTTCTTCTAAGGATGCGGTAAGTGAAAGCATGGTAAATTCCATGGCCGGCGATGCCATCGTTTTTGCAATGGCCAACCCAGATCCTGAAATTATGCCTGATGCAGCTCTTAGAGCCGGTGCAAGAATTGTGGGAACAGGACGATCTGATTTTGCCAATCAAATCAATAATGTTTTGGCTTTCCCAGGTATTTTCAGAGGTGCTCTCGATGCCAGAGCGACTGACATCAATGAAGCAATGAAAACTGCTGCTGTTTTTGCTATTGCAGATTTGGTAAAAGAAGAAGAACTTAGTGAAGACTACATTATACCAGGTGCACTAGATGAAAGCATATCCAGTGCAGTATCCAGAGCTGTTTATGATGCTGCGATCAGAAGTGGAGTAGGGAAGCAATAAAAATATAGGGGCATTGAAGTTTAATCTTCAATGCCCCTTCTTTTTATTTAGTAGTCTCCTTGAGCCATCATGGCTTCAGCAACTTTTATAAATCCTGCAATATTTGCACCGGCGACAAGGTTGTACCCATATCCGTACTCTTTTGAAGCTTCATATGCGTTCTTGTGTATATTGATCATAATTTCTTTCAATTTTCTATCCACTTCCTCAAAAGTCCAGTTATATCTCATGGAATTCTGGCTCATCTCAAGAGCTGAAGTGGCAACACCACCGGCATTGGCAGCCTTAGCAGGTGCTACTAGAATATTGTGATCCAGTAAATATTGCAACGCCTCATTTGTAGTTGGCATATTTGCACCTTCACCTACAGCCATCAACCCATTAGCTACAAGTGTCTTGGCATATTCTAATGTGATATCATTCTCTGTGGCGCAAGGAAGGGCAATATCACAAGGGATTGACCAAACGCTTCCAAATCCTTTTTTATACTCCGCATTCGGATAGATATCCAAATATTCGCTGATATCCACTCTTCGAACTTCTTTAAGAACTCTTACAAGGTCGAGATCGATACCACTTTCATCATATATGCATCCTCTTGAATCGGACATTGCAACAACATGTGCACCAAGTTCTTTTGCCTTTTGACATGCGAAAGTTGCAACATTTCCAGCGCCTGATATAATCACTTTTTTTCCTTTGATGGATTGATCATTGAATGATAGCATTTCTTCAACAAAATAGAGTAATCCATAACCAGTAGCTTCAGGTCGAACTAGCGAACCTCCATATGAAAGTCCTTTACCTGTCAGAACCCCATTTTCAAAAGCGCCTTTTATTCTTCGGTACTGTCCATACAAATAACCAATTTCTCGTCCACCAACACCAATATCTCCCGCAGGAACGTCTACATCAGGACCGATATGTCTATAAAGTTCGGTCATAAAACTTTGACAGAATCTCATCACTTCAGCATCTGACTTACCTTTCGGATCAAAATCAGAGCCTCCTTTACCACCACCGATTGGAAGTCCTGTTAATGCATTTTTGAATATTTGCTCAAAGCCTAAAAATTTGACTATGCCAATGTAAACTGAAGAATGAAATCGTAACCCACCTTTATAGGGGCCTCTTGCTCCATTAAATTGAACCCGGAAGCCTCTGTTGACTTGAATTTTACCTGAATCATCCACCCAAGGTACTCTGAACAAGATCTGTCGTTCTGGTTCGCAAATTCTTTCCAAAATATTTGCCTCAGCGTACTGGGGGTGCTTCTCAAAAACTGGAGCTAATGATTCAAACACTTCTTCAACTGCTTGTAAAAACTCTTTCTCATACGAATTCCTATTTTTTACGTTTTCAAACACTTCATTGATATAACTCATAATAGATCTCCTTATTTAATTTAATGTCCAATATTCCTTTAAATACCATTTTAACTGAAATTCTAACCAATAACAATTAACTTTTTATAAAAAAAAAACGAATCCAAGGATTCGTTTAAATTAACATTTACATTTTTCTGAATACACCTTTGACTTTCCCAAGTATTTGGACATCATCCAAATAGATAGGGGACATGGATTCATTTTCCGGTTGCAGCCTGACTCTGTTTTTTTCTTTATAGAACGTCTTAACAGTTGCACTGTCATCTATAAGGGCAACGACAATATCGCCGCTGTGTGCATCGTTTTGCTGTTTGACCAGTACAAGATCCCGGTCGAATATTCCAGCTTCTATCATACTTTCTCCCTTGATTTTCAGCATGAAATAATTGCCTTCATCAACGTAATCAGAAGGGATCGGGAAAGTCTCTTCAAATGATTCCACAGCAAGAATCGGTTGTCCAGCTGTGATTTCACCGATAATCGGAATGAATCTGGTGTCCCTTGCCATATTGATGACATTGGATACTGGCTCGGAATCCAAATCATAGATCTCGATTGCTCTGGGTTTGGTTGGATCGCGCCTTATGTAACCTTGTTCTTCAAGTTTTGTCAAATGTGCATGCACTGTAGAAGTGGATTTCAACTCAACTGCAGCACAAATTTCTCGAACTGAAGGGGGATAACCTTTCTTGGAAACTTCATCTTTTAAGTAATCGAGTATCATTTGTTGTTTTTTTGATAATTTACCACCCATAATGATCTCTCCTTATTGTTATTTTATATGAAGTATATCACAGGATTTCAAAAAAATCAAACATTAGTTCTGTTTTTTTGCTTTACAAAGAACGCACGTTCGTATATAATGATTTTATAGAACATACGTTTCGATTGTGATTGAGGAGGTCATTTATATGTCATCTGCTAAAATTCAAACTACTAGAAGTAAACACAAAAGAAAAATCGTTATCGTTAATCAAAGCCGATTCATCATTGCTACAGTATTGACACTCATCCTTATAAGTGTTTTGATTACATACATTTCCGGTTCATTTATGTCAGAAGCGTCTACAAATGTCAAAACAGTATCTATAACTATCAAATCTGGAGATACATTATGGGGATTGGCATCCACATATAATTATTATGATGAAGATCTTCGTGAGGTCGTTTATAGAATCAAAAAATTCAACGATTTGGAAAACGCAGAATTATTCTCTGGTGAAACACTTGAGATTCCTTTGGCCAGAAAGTAATGAAAACCGTACGAAGTCCTCATGGGCTGTCGTACGGTTTATATTTATTTTTTATCTTTTTTATTATATTCATCTAGAAGCTCGTATTGATTAATTACATCGCGCTTTGCATTTTTCTTGTGAGCCGCATAAAGTTGAGTGGTTGTTACATTGTCGTGGTCCAATAAGTTTTGAACATCATAAATGGAAAACCCATATTGTATCAAAGACGATGCAGCTGTGGCACGTAATTTATGTGGTGAGTAGCCTTTATTCCTAGGGGTTTCCATTGCTATTGATGTATATTTCTTTACGAGTTCCCTGATGGTTCTTACTGTCATCCGTTTACCTTGAAGAGATAAAAAAAGCGGATCGTCAGCATCATTACATATTGGTCTTTCATTATCGATATAATCTCTTATGACAGCAACCGCTGATCGATTGAGAGGCATATTAACTTCTTTACCACGTTTTCTATATATTTTGAATTCTTCACGTGCATAATTGATTGAACTCAAATTGAGTTGATTCATTTCACTAACTCTTAGACCATAGGTTGTAAATAAAACTAAAATGGCTTTGTCACGTCGTTTTGTTTTTTCCCAGTACTGTATTTCCTTATCCGTCAATCCTACAGCGTTTTCTACAGCGTCTAGCATTTTTGCCACTTCCTCAATTTCAAGCCTTTTGATAGCGTCAGGCTGTGGTTTGGGAAGTTTGATTGGATTTAGACCATCTGATAAATTTTTTTCCATTTTCTCTTCACGATACAAAAACTTGAACAACACACTGAGTGAAGATCTTTTTCGAGCTAATGATCGGCTATGATTTTCCATAATGTAATCGGCATTTTCAGTTTCCATAATGTACCTGGTGCAGTAATCACCAAGAAAGATATTGATGTCTTTAGCTATAAGTCGCGTAAATTCATCTTCTGTAATTTGCTTAGGTATCTCAGCTACAGATAGATCAGAAGAGTGAACCATATAATTGCAAAAGAAAAGTAAATCACTCAAATAAGCGACACGAGAACTCAGTGCAATAGAATTTTTTAAATATATAAAATAGTCTCTCAAAAAATCTGGAAGAACAGATTCGAGCTCAGCACATTTTTGAAGCATGTCATTTTGTTTGAGCACAATATTATCTGGAACATCGGACTTATTGTACAATTTTCTGGTTTTTTGAGTAGGGGGCTTGTTTGTGGCCATTTTTGCACCTCATTTTATTATTCATCCCAACTATTCCCTAAATATACATTTGAGGAATAGTTGATTAATTTATTATACCATCTCACAAAACAATTGACTAGCTTTTTTGAAGCAACTCTCATAAAATATAATTAGATTTAAGGAGGTTCAATATGGACTATAAAAATTACAACGTCATCATTACTGGCGCGGCTGGTGGCATTGGACGTGAACTTGTTCGTACATTTCATAAACTGAATGCACACATCGTCGCCATTGACATCGATCCAGTTAAACTGAGATCCATGAAAAACATGTATACCGATCGTTTTGACTATCGGACATGCGATCTACGCGATTCAAAACAACTTCAGCATACTCTTGTTAAACTGAATGAATCCTACAGCGTTTTTCACATCCTTATTAATTGCGCTGGCATCAGTATGTTTAAAGATTTCCTAGAGATTTCAATTGATGAATGGGATGAAACTTTGGCTGTGAATTTAAGAGCACCTTTCATAATTTCACAATTCTTTTCAAAAAAAATTCAAAATTCTGAATGCTCTTATGGCCGAATCATCAATATCGCTTCAACACGTGCGACAATGTCAGAACCTGGATCTGAGGCATACGCGTCATCCAAAGGCGGAATTGTTGCACTCACACACGCCATGGCAATCAGTCTCAGCGAATTACCAATAACTGTTAATTCAATCAGTCCAGGATGGATTGAAATTGGTGATTATGATTCGCTTGAGCCAAATGATCATGCACAACACCCATCAAAACGAGTCGGAATGCCTAGAGACGTTGCAAACACTTGCTTGTACTTGTGTGACATTGAAAACGACTTCATAAATGGTCAAAATATCGTTATTGATGGTGGAATGACAAAAAAAATGATCTATAGTTAGACAAAAAAAACAGAGTATCACCTACTCTGTTTTCTTATTTATTGATCCAAACCAAATATGTTTTTGATAGGCTTAAGGGCATTCAAAAGAATCATTCCGAGCCCATAAACAGCAAACAACTGTCCAAGGAAAACACTTCCCATGAGGAACAATAAGCCATCAGGAATTCCATAAGCATATTTGAGTAAAATGCCAACAACGACACTATTGATGACAATCGGTGGTATTGGTACCAAAAATTGATTTTTCCTAAGTTTATAGGACAAATACGCAGCCAGCAATGTTGCAAGGCTTCCAAATATTGTGTCCCAGATGATTGCGCCACCAATAATATTGGCGATAAGACATCCTACAAATAAACCCGGTATCGCTGCAGGCGTAAAAAACGGTAAAATGGTCAATGCTTCAGCGACCCTAAATTGTATTGGTCCAAAACTGCTAAAACTAAATACCATTACCAGTACAACGTAAAGCGCTGCGATCACTCCTGCGTTGATGATGTACTTAACTCTTTTGTTCATGATTTCCTCCCTAGTTTTGTTTTTTGACAGGATGGTTGCGAACTGTCAATGGCTGTTTCCATAAAAAAAATCCCCACCACATGTAAAAAACATGTTTAGGGGATATTTGCACGAAAAAAAGCAGCACATAACCCCTTGTTTTTTATAGTGGGTACCAAGGAAACACTTTTAAAGCCTTATTTAGTATAGCATAATCATTTTTTTTGTAAAGTTGTTTTTTCCAGACGATTAAAGCGCTTCAAAATCAGTAAAGCATCAAGAGTCAGTATTCCTGTCCACTCACGTTTGGCCACTTCCCACTCCGCTTCATATTCAGTCCATGACCACGTTGGCTGTATCATTCCGATATTTTGAATTTCATCTATCAAATAGTTTAGGTTCTCTTCCAAATCTTCGTCAGAGATCACAAATATGGATTCCTCTGTCACTCCAATAAATTTCAATGGATAAGGAACATACTTTTTCCAAGAATCGCGATCCAGACTTACCAGTTCATTATAAGCTACCCTTAGATTCGCCAACATACGCATTTTATACTCTTTTGGTAAAATCTCATAAAGTCTTATGTAACAGTATACTTCATGTTCCTCAAATTGCTTCATGCCTTCAAATCTACTCACATAGAATTCTATTAGTTCATCCACGTCAAGACTGGTCACATATGATTTGTAGGCATATAAGTATCCTACGAGCTCAGCAGAAGGATTACCACTGATGTAGTCCACATCTTCGACTCTATGCCACCAAGGAGCATGTGGGTAAATATTGACCATTTTAGGAACCGCTTCCCATCCAGATATATCCTTATTAAAAGTGCTTTCAAGATACCTGATGGCATTATGAATTTGAACTTCGGCAATATTATGTTCATCGAACATTTTTAAGAATCTTAGTGCGATAGACGTAGACATTGCTGATGAATGTGGCAATCTGAAATCAGGCTCAAGGGCATTGCCATATCCCCCATCTTTGTTTTGATACATTTGAAGAGCTTTCACAATTTTCTCTCCACAAGGGACGATAAAATGATGATCAAGTAAAATTTTCTCTAGGTATCTTGCGTTATTGATAATGTATTGAGCAGAAAGATCAAAACCTTGATTAGTTAATAATTTCATAAAGCCTCCTTATCATTTTTTTCATCTTAACACAATTATTACCCATTTGATAACAGAAAAAAACCGAAAGTTAGCAATTAAGCCCACTTTCGGTCACAATTTATACTTTTAATGCGACTTCTCTACCAAGGACATCCAAATGAGCCAATCGAATTGGTTCAACTTCTTTATTGATAAACTGGACAACTTGCTCTGAACTTCTACCAATATAATCTTTTGGATTTAATAGAAGTTGAATATCATCATGCGTAAGGTTGAAGATTGGATCACTTTCAATGCGATCCAACAAATCATTTTCAAGTCCTTCTATTTTCACTTTTTTACCGGCTTCCATAGAATGCACTCTGATTGCTTCATGCAATTCTTGTCGATCTCCACCTTTTTTAACAGCTTCCATAATGATATTCTCAGTGACCATGAAAGGTAATTCCGCTAGAACATGCTTTTCTATGACTTTCTCATATACTACAAGTCCAGTGGCCACATTATTGGAAATATCCAAACAAGCATCAATAGCAAGAAATGCTTCAGAAACAGCGAGTCTCTTATTGGCGCTATCATCTAGTGTTCTTTCAAACCATTGTGTCGCAGCGACCATTTGTGGACTTGAAGACAATGACATGACGTACTTCGCAAGTGATGATATTCTCTCGCTTCTCATAGGATTACGTTTGTAAGCCATTGCTGATGATCCTATTTGATTGGATTCGAAAGGTTCTTCGACTTCTTTGAGTGATTGAAGAAGTCTGATGTCATTCGTCATCTTGTGAAGCGAAATAGCAATCCCTCCAAGGACATTTACTACTTTTGCATCATACTTTCTCGTGTAAGTTTGACCGGTGACACTGATGGTATCACTAAAACCCATTTTTATTGAAACCATTTGATCAAGGGCTTCAACTTTCTCGTGGTCATCATTCAATAAATTTAGAAAAGAGGCTTGAGTTCCGGTAGTACCTTTCACGCCTCTCATTTTGAATTGATCAATTAGAATACAGACATCTTGATAGTCCATTACCAAATCTAAAATCCAAAGTGTTGCTCTCTTCCCTACAGTTGTCAATTGAGCTGGTTGAAAATGAGTATAACCGAGTGTCGGAATATCTTTGGTTTCTTCAGCGAAGATAGATAGTTTATCAATCAAAACAGCCAATTTATTGCGTACAAGGTAAAGTCCCTCGCGCATGACTATAAGATCTGTATTATCTCCAACATAAGCACTTGTTGCCCCAAGGTGTATAATCGGTTTTGCTTTCGGACATTGTTCACCATAAGTATGGACGTGAGCCATGACATCATGTCTGAATTTCTTTTCATACATGGCTGCCATCTCAAAATCTATATCATAGATATGTGCTTTCATTTCATCAATTTGCTCATCTCTAATATTTAGTCCTAACGCTTGCTCGGACTCTGCTAGCGCAATCCAAAGTTTTCTCCAGTTTGAAAATTTGTTCAGTGGAGAAAAATTTTTGAGCATTTCTTCACTACTGTATCTTTCCACCAATGGATTTTGATAAATATCTTGCATTTAATTGCCTCCTTAAGAACACGAACAATTAATCGTATTTTATAATAATAATACACTTTCTGTATTATTATATTATACTTTTCTATCAAATACAAATAAAAAAGAGCTTCTCAGCTCTTTATTTGCATTTCATCTTGGTTGTACCATCAACTTGATGGCTGTTCTCTCTTCGCCATCAATTATAATATCTGAAAATGCCGGAATACATACAAGATCGATTCCAGAAGGCGAAACGAAGCCTCTTGCTATGGCTATCGCTTTGACAGACTGATTAATCGCACCGGCTCCTACAGCTTGAATTTCTGCGCTTCCATGTTCCCTTATGACTCCTGCCAAGGCACCAGCAACAGAATTAGGATTTGATTTTGATGACACCTTTAAAACTTCCACGATGAGTACCTCCTATTTTAATATACTTTTTTGAACGATGAGTTTAATGGCTGTTCTGGTTTCACCATTAATATCAACTTCTGTGAATGCTGGTATGAAAATTAAATCAACACCACTTGGTGCCATGAATCCTCTAGCAATTGCAATTGCTTTTACCGCTTGATTTAATGCCCCAGCTCCTACGGCTTGAATCTCTGCACTTCCGTTTTCTCGTATGACGCCCGCTAAAGCTCCTGCTACAGAATTAGGACTAGATTTAGTTGCTACTTTTAGTACCTCCATAATTAGAATCCTCCTTAGTGCAATTATCAGACAATTATTATTAGTGATATACCCTTCTCCAAAAATGTTAAACATATGTAAAATGTGATTCATACAATTAAAAAGAAGAATTCATAAATGAATTCTTCTAATTTCCGTAATAGCTCTATTGTTTAATTATTTAGCAAAATCTGTGACCCTTGATTCTCTGATCACGTTAACCTTTATTTGACCCGGGTAATCCAATTCAGCTTCTATCTTCTTACTGATTTCTCTAGCAAGTAAGAACATATTGTCATCATTGATCTTTTCAGGGATTACCACAACTCGGACTTCTCGTCCAGCTTGAATTGCAAATGATTTTTCAACACCTTCATAACTATTTGCAATACCTTCTAAAGATTCTAATCTCTTAATATACGTATCCAAAGTTTCTCTTCTTGCGCCAGGTCTCGCTGCAGAAAGTGCATCTGCTGCAGTAACAAGAATTGCTTCAATTGATTCTGGCTCAAAATCACCATGATGCGTACTCATAGCATGAATTACTGCTTTTGACTCACGATACTTTTTCAGGATTTGCATACCAAGTTCGATATGAGTGCCTTCCAAATCATGGTCAACTGCTTTACCAATATCATGTAATAGTCCTGCTCTTTTAGCGACTTTAACGTCTGCTCCTATTTCTGCAGCCATCAAACCGGCTAAATGTGCAACTTCAATTGAATGTTTTAAAACGTTTTGACCATAGCTTGTGCGATATTTCAATCTGCCGACTAGTCTGATCAGTTCTGGGTGAAGATTGTGAATACCTACCTCAAAGGTTGCATTCTCACCTTCTGTTTTGATGATTTGTTCAATTTCTTTCTTTGACTTTTCAACCATTTCCTCTATACGAGCCGGATGAATTCTACCGTCAATAATCAATTTTTCAAGTGCAATTCTAGCAATTTCTCTTCTAATTGGATCAAATGAAGATAATATAACTGCTTCTGGTGTGTCATCAATGATTAAATCGACACCTGTAAGCGTCTCAAGTGCACGAATGTTACGACCTTCTCTACCTATAATTCTACCTTTCATTTCATCGTTTGGAAGATTTACAAGTGATACAGTTGTCTCAGCAACATAATCGGCTGCACATTTTTGAATGGCGTAAGCCAAAATGTCCTTAGCTTTCTTTGTCGCTTCTTCTTTCGCTTTACCTTCGATATCTTTCATCATAAGAACAGCGTCATGCTTGACTTCTTTTTCAATGTCGGATAAAAGTTGATTCTTAGCTTCTTCAATCGTTAATTCAGAAATTCTCTCTAATTCTTTGATCTGTTTCTCATAAAGTGCTTCAGCTTCAGCTTCCTTATTTTCAACAGTCTTTAATTTGGCAGCCAATTTGTCGTCTTTATTCTCCAAATTGAGGGCTTTTTTATCGAGGGCTTCTTCCTTTTGAAGATTTCTTCTCTCCAACTTTTGCATTTCAACACGACGATCTTTCGTTTCTCTGTCAATTTCTTTACGAATTTGATGAGCTTCCTCTTTTGCTTCAAGTACTTTTTCTTTTTTGAGCGATTCTGCGGCTTTACTTGCTTCAGCAATGATTTCTTTTGCTTTAAATTCAGCACTTAAAATTTCTTTTTCTGCTGTATTCTTTCTTAAAACATAACCTATACCAACGCCAATTACAGCCAATACACCACATATAATCACTACTAAATATACTGGTACGTTTATGTCGTTCACCCCCTTGCTTAAATGATAAGATCAGATGACCTGATCTTTATACGATTAATTTAGATGCACCATGGCACACCTATACAATTAATTTTATATTTTTTTAAGCAAACTGTCAAGACCTGTAAACATCTGCACGGGGCATATTGACTTTATTTGAGTATAATTATGCTTGTTCTTTTTTCTCTGTCGGAAGCAAATTGAAATGTACTCGGACCTGTTGCTCAATTTCATCACAAACATCCGGATTGAGGATGAGATATTCTTTGACATTCTCTCTTCCTTGACCGATCTTATTGTCATTATAACTATACCAAGAACCTGATTTTTTTATGATATCCACTGATGCCGCTACATCAAGTACACTACCTTCTTTGGATATTCCTTTTCCATACATGATGTCAAACTCAGCTTGTTTGAATGGAGGGGCCACTTTATTTTTGACAACTTTGACACGTGTTCTGTTACCCACTATATCTGCGTCTTTTTTAATAGAATCGATTCTTCTGACATCAAGTCTAACTGAAGCATAGAATTTAAGTGCGTTACCACCGGTTGTTGTTTCAGGATTACCAAACATCACACCGATTTTCATACGCAATTGGTTGATAAAAATAACTGTACAATGAGACTTGTTGATGATGGCTGCCAGTTTTCTCAAT
>JAGXHV010000002.1 GCA_024636005.1 Bacillota bacterium | reverse complement strand
GTCTTCCAATCGTTTTACAGCTTCCTTCAAATCTGTCATTCCATAATCCATGTTTCACCTCGTTTATCAAACAGCTTCTTTAATTGCCTTAACGAGCAAATCGACAGATACCTTTTGTGTCCAATAATTGGTTACAAATCTGTATTCGCCGAGCTCAGGTCCATTAATCAAAAGGCCTTTATCCAACATTGATTTTACAAATAATTCATGGTTTTCAATATTTTTAACTTTACAAAACACCATGTTGATATCCAAACGATCCTCAAATACTGTGATACCATCGATTTTAGCAAGTTCACTAGCAAGATATTTTGCGTTGTCATGATCTTCATTTAATCTATCAGTCATTTCCCTTAATGCAACCAAACCCGCAGCAGCGATAATGCCTACTTGTCTTAGTCCGCCACCCATAAGTTTTCTGTTCTTTCTGGCGCGATTGATAAAAGATTGATCCCCTACCAGCATCGAACCTATAGGTGCACACAGCCCCTTACTCAGACAAAACATTATGGAATCGGCCTCTGCAGCAATTTGATGAACAGACACTCCAAGTGCCACTGCAGCGTTGAAAATGCGTGCGCCATCCAAGTGAACAGGTATGTCATGTGCTTTTGCAACATTATATATTTCAATCATTTCATCTAGCGGAATTACAGCTCCACTAGAGTGGGCATTTTCGATACAAATAAGTCCAGTGTCAGGATAATGGAGATCTTCTTCGCGAATCAACGCTTTAACTTTAGAGGCTTCCATATGGCCATTCACGGTTGGAATTGTTCTGAGTTGGACTCCAGCTATTACCGCAGCCGCACCCACTTCATGCATCATAATATGACAGGCATCACCAAGAATGACTTCGTCTCCTCTTTTTGTATGTGTCAATAACGCTAGTTGATTCCCAAAGGTTCCACTGGGTATAAATAAAGCAGCTTCCTTACCTAGCAAACTCGCGCTCATATTTTCAAGTTCAATTACTGTCGGGTCATCCCCATAAACGTCGTCTCCGACGTCGGCAATGTACATTGCATCCCTCATGGATTGGGTCGGTTTGGTTACGGTATCGCTACGAAAATCATATTTTTTCATCATTATCACCTTTTGAAAACAGATTTTATTATTTAAGTTATGATACAATTATAACATAGCAAATGACAGATTTGGAGGTCAATATGAACATCTTCGTCAGTAAGATCACTTTTATCGCAGTCTTTATAGTTCTCACATTAACCGGCTTATGGTTAAGCTACAGGTTTTTCTTCATATTGATCCCTTTCCTCTTGGCTTTTGCGATATCTAAGCCGTTGTCTTTTTTAGTCAAAAAAATCAGAAGTAAGATAAAGTTGCCCGTCAATTTATTATCCTTTATTGTTGTCATCATCTTCATAGGTGTTTTCATAACTGGAATCTCATTTGCGGCTTACAAAGGAATTATGGCTCTAAGGGGAATCTCAGCGTTTTTGTCTGCCATTGCTGATAACATCCAGACTTTTACCGCATCAGCTTCACTTATTCAATTGAACGTACCATGGCAGGAGGATCCGATTGCACTCAGCGATACTCTTTTTCAATTTTACGATATTTTTATTGGAACAATTTCAAGTTTTACAGACTCATTGCTCAATTTTGTTGTTTCAGTGGTGAAAACAATTCCAAGCGTGGGTCTATTCATGTTCTTCATATTCTTGTCACTTTATTTTTTCACTAAAGATCGCGATGACATTTCTGCAATGATCAAAAAAACATCAAACAAAATCAAGTCCCCATTGTTTAATCACATAAAATCAAGCTCACTCGGCACTATTAAAAACTACTTAAAAGCTCAACTTATTCTGATTTCGATCACCTTTACCATCTCGGTTATTGGACTTACTATACTTGGGATTCCATTCAGCCCGCTCATTGCACTCGTTGTCGCCTTGGTGGATTTAATTCCCATGGTAGGACCGGCAATTATTTATATGCCTTGGATTATTTTAGTTGCTTTGATGTCCGAATATTCCACTGCTTTGGTATTATTGGTCATCTATGTTGTGAGTACACTGACTCGACAGATCATAGAACCTAAAATTGTAAGCAGTAAAATCGGCACTCACCCCCTGATTATGTTGTTTTCAATGTATACGTGTTATCGGTTTATCGGAATTCCCGGATTGATAGCAGGACCGATTATAGTGATGACATCACTTGTTTTGATTAAATCTTATAACGCGACAACAATTAAAGACGAACATTAAGTGCAATTACATTATATATAATTTACTTAACAACTTCATGTACACAAACAAATACAATAAATGTAGGGTTTTTTAGCAATAAAAAAAACTTTACATTTTTTCTTTATATGCTATAATTATTCATTATATTAGGTCATGTATACAATCTAAAGGAGGATGAAATGCGAAACACTTTATACTTTATTGAAAAAGAGGACAGATCACCATCACGATTAAGTGCATTATTGAAGAAACACCCAGAAATCCAATTTGTTTCTTTATTCGCTGTAGATTTTGGGAACAATCATACTGATGAAAAGATTCCTGTGAACATGGTAATTGATGATTTAGGGGATTTCTTTAAAAATGGTATCCAGACTGATGGTTCATCGGTATATCTTCCTGAGATTGCCACTATCAACAACGCAAAAGTGGATTTGATTCCTGATATGGAATCACATTGGATCATTGATTACAATATGGGACACCCTATTGGAGATGATAAATTTTCTGGAACACTCGTCATACCATCATTTCTTTACCATGAAAACAATCCCGTTTGCTCCAGGAGCGTACTCAAAAATGCTGTAGATCATTTCAAATCAGAAATCATTGGTTTATTTCGCAGTAATCCTGAGTTAATTGATGAATACAAAGGCATTGAAAGCATCGATGACATTGATGATGTCGTTTTAACCAGTGCAACAGAACTTGAATTCTGGGTAAAGACACCCGATACTCAAACCGATATTGAAAAACTTTCCGCGTCTCAAAATCTTAAAGAGCAGTATTGGAAGCGTACTTATGGTCAAGTTCGTACATCCATGGAAAAATCATTATTAACTCTTGAAAAATATGGTTTCGAACCAGAAATGGGACATAAGGAAGTTGGAGGCGTCACTTCAAAACTTGCTGGCACAAACATCTTCACACACGTCATGGAACAATTGGAAATTGACTGGAAATACGATGAGACTCTGAATGCAGCTGACAAAGAAATTGTTGCAAAGGATATCATCAAAGATGTATTTGAAGCCAATGGTCTAAATGTCACTTTCCAAGCAAAACCACTTGAAGGTGTAGCAGGTAGTGGTGAACACCATCACGTAGGTGCAGCACTCAAAATGAAAAATGGGAAAACCATCAATCTGTTCACTCCTCTCAATATCGAAGACCATTTTATGACAAAAATTGCCTATGGATCTTTAATGGGAATTCTCAAAAATTATGAAGTCATCAACCCTTTTGTGTCTTCAACCAACGACAGTCTCAACCGTTTGAAACCTGGATTTGAAGCTCCCGTTTGTATAGTTTCATCACTTGGACATTCTCCGGAAGTGCCATCGAGAAACAGAACTGTACTGATTGGATTGATCAGAGATCTCAAAAACCCGCACGCTACTCGTTTTGAACTCAGATCACCGAATCCGAACTCCAATTCATATTTACTCCTGGCAGCGGTCTGTCAAGCTTGCCTCGATGGGATCAAAGCAACATTTGAAAGCGGAAAATCCCTTGATGAGATTGAAAAAGATTTCAATAAAACCCAAGGCGAAGAACATTTCTACCTCGAGTACAATCGCGTTTACAGAAGTGAGGAAGATGTTTTCGAGGACTTCACTTCTGAAGAAAGAGATGCATTGTTTGGAATTCCGCCTAAAACTGTTTATGAAAACTTGTTAGCTTTTGATGCCAATATCTCAAAGGTTGAAATATTGAAAAAAGATGATGTTTTTTCATCGAAAATCATCAACTCTTACAAAGCCTTCATGCTGGACGAATGGTCAACAGAACTCAAAGAGAGAATTATTCCAACAAACACAAGAATAATACGTAGATTGAAGAAATTACATGACGAAAATGAAATCACAGATTTAGATATTGTGAACTGGGAGCACATTAGCAATATCAAGCACAATCTCATGAAAGACTCCATGCAAACAAAATCCATCTTCTCACAAATTCGAGATGCACTTGACACCTGCAATTACTCAGTAGCATCCAATCTTCAAATTGAAATGAATGCACAAATGTCTATGCTGACAAAACTATACCTTGAGTATAGAAGAAACCTCATTATCTTAGATGAAAATTAAAAAAAAGCTACTTTCGATTTGTCGAAAGTAGCTTTTTTCTTAAATTGTTAGAACAATCTGTGTACAAAAAGACCAGATCTGAGTTTTGGTTCGAACCATGTGGACTTAGGAGGCATTACTTCTCCTGCATCTGCGATTCCAATCAAATCATCCATTGTTGTAGGATACATCGAAAATGCCACAGCAAACCCGTTTTGAACTCTTTTCTCAAGTTCTCCGAGTCCTCTGATACCACCAACAAAGTCAATTCTAGTATCTGTTCTAGGGTTTTCAATTCCTAAGATTGGATCCAATAAATTCTTTTGAAGAATTGAAACATCCAAACGATCTACAGGATCATTTTCATCATAGATGCCTTTTTTAGCTTCAATCTTATACCACGCTCCAGCAACG
Source organism: Bacillota bacterium (assembly GCA_024636005.1). Taxonomy (GTDB): domain Bacteria; phylum Bacillota; class Clostridia; order Peptostreptococcales; family Acidaminobacteraceae; genus Fusibacter_D. The sequence goes on along the minus strand of JAGXHV010000002.1, from coordinate 647 downwards.
TACATACCGAATGTAGCTCTTTTCATAGGCTTATAAGGCTCTACTTGATCCAGCTTTTCAACATCAAAGTTCTCTGAAATAGCATTCAAAAATGATTCTTCAGTATGGCCGTTCAAATCTTTGACAACACGGTTATAATCCATGATAAACAAGTCTTCATCAGGGAATATTACAGCCATAAAGAAATTGAATTCTTCAGTACCATCATAGTCAGGGAATTCTTCACGTCTTTTAAGTCCAACTTTTACTGATGAAGCTGATCGGTGGTGACCATCAGCGATATAAAGATACTCGATTCCCTCAAAAAGGGTCTCGATTTGTGAAACCAATTCAGAATCATCAAGTCTCCAGAAAATGTGAGTGATTTGATCATCTGAAGTAAAGTTGTACATCGGCATGTGGAATTTGATCCAATCATTGACAATAGCATTGATCTTATCATTTTTTCTGTATGACAAAAATACAGGTTCAGTATTGGCATCACAATAATCAAAATTGTTGATTCTATCCACTTCTTTGGTAGGTCTTGTGAATTCGTGCTTTTTAATGGTGTCATTGATGTAGTCATCAATAGATGTGCACGCAACGATACCCGTTTGAACTCTACCATTCATCAATTGACGATAAATATAATAGTTTGCCTTATC
>JAGXHV010000091.1 GCA_024636005.1 Bacillota bacterium | reverse complement strand
GTGATTATATGAATGCGATTTTAAAAGCAAAAGCGGACAATATGCTTGATATGGTTATGGCACTTGAAAAGTCATACAAATGGGAGCACAATTTGGCGAGACATTTTACAGCATTGTTATACACACAGAGGGGACTGCCAAAAGACTTTCACAGAATTGATGAAGCTATCAACGCCATCAAATCGACCACCGGGGTTTTTTCAAATTATAGAGGAACGATAAAATTTTTGCTAGCAACTTTACTTGCTCTGGAAGAGGGCGATGTGGCGAGCAATCTTGAGAAAATCAAACAAGCTGAAGCCATTTTAAAAGAGTCGGGTTTTAAAAGCAGCACTTATCTACCAATGACCAGCTATACGCTTTTTAGTGGAAGTGATGCATTTGAATATAGATCTATCGCTGAAAGGGCAAATACCATCTATAAAGAAATGAAGAAAGCACATCCTTTTCTGACGGATGGTGCCGATTATCCACTCAGTATTTTAATCGCACAAAAGCAAAAAAGAACCGACACCATTGAACAAATTTATGAGGCATTGAGTAAAAGAGGATTTACAAAAGGCAATGAGTTACAATTGCTTTCACATATCGTATCACTCAGCACACTTGGTCCATCACAGCTTATCGAAAAGTGCGAAGAACTCAACACTACGCTTAAAGCGAACAAGCTTAAGAGCAGCATGGGATATTATCCATCAATTGCAATGATTGCACTTTTAGAAGAAGGCAGCCATAAACTTACAGAGGATTTTATAGAGCTTACCAAATATCTGATGAAACTCAAGAAGTTCAAATGGCTTGGCAAAGGTATGAATATGCTTTTTGCATCTGCTTTAGTGGCAGATCAATGGCTTGAAGAACATTCTGATGAAAATGGAACTGAGATGGAAACCGTCCTTGGATTGACCATAGAAAGTGTGATTGTCGCACAGACAGTTGCAATGATTGCTGCGATATCGGCTGCGACTGCGGCATCTAGTGCGGCTTCGAGTTAATAATTATTAGGATACAGCTCAGTGAGAATATCACTGAGTTTTTTTATATGCATACGACATAAAGAACCACTGATGAGCTTTGAATCAAAATCATCAGTGGTTCTCTATGATACTTTTAATCTTCTTCGATATGAATAATGCTCACGGGGCATGAGTCAGCTGCTTCTTGTGCAGAGCCCTCAAGTTCAGGAGTGACCTTTGCAAATGCTTCTGCTAATCCGTCGTCATTCATTTTAAATACTTCTTCACATGTCTCGGCACATATGCCACAACCAATACAGCCGTCATCAATAATCGCTTTCATTTCATAATTCCTTTCTATAAATCTCATATTTTTTCGATGTATTTGTTTTAAAACTATTCTACTGGTTCAAAATCTTCTTTAGGAACACCACACAATGGACAGGTCCAATCTTCTGGTAAATCTACGAATTCTGTTCCAGGAGCTATTCCATTGTCAGGATCTCCTAGTGCTGGATCATAGATGTAGCCGCATACAGTACAGACATATTTCATAATACTACCTCCTTTCATATTTTAATTTCATTTATAGGTCAGCTCCAGTGCTGGAGTTAACTTTTTCCTTTTTTGTTAGAATCTAAACTCGCACCGATTGCTACGCCAATCGCTAGTCCAAGAGCAATGTTTTTTACAGCAGCCCCAAAGATAAGACCTAATGATATTCCTAGAGCAATAAAAGAAGTTTCTTTAGATTTCTTTTCATCTAACGGCTTTTTGACTTCATTGTTCATATTCATACCTCCAAAATTTAGTATACTCGTATATTATTATAACACAACTTTGCCATTGACCGTTTGAGACTTATAAGCTTCGTACGCGACTCCTCAAAATTATTTGACAATAATTGGGGGGAGTATTATAATTAAATTATCCGTTAGCACTCTAAGGACGAGAGTGCTAACGGAGTAAGTTTCCTTTGATTCTGTCTCGAAATATCAACTGTGACGCTAATATAGTTTCGCTACGATACTGTCTCGAAATATCAACTGAGAGGCTAGTATAGTTTCGCTTCGCGAGAACCATACCTACGCCCAATATTTTCGCTTTGCGAAAAATCGTAAGAAAGGATGATGATTTGAATGAACACTGAAAAATTCACACAAAAAACAAATGAAGTGCTTGAACTTGCGCAGAAGGTGGCCATCAAACTTAATCATGCAAAATTGGATGGCGAGCATCTACATTATGCACTCCTTGAAGTGGAAGGAAGTATGGTCGCGAACGTTCTTTCCGCAATTGGTATCGATGTGAAAGCAGTTGCATCCGCGTTATACGACTATTTGGAGAAGATGCCTAAGGTCTATGGAGATGATGTTCAGCTCTCTGGAACAAGAAGACTCAATCAACTTTTAATCTATGCAGAGGATGAAGCGAAACGTTTCAAAGATGATTATGTCAGCGTGGAACATCTTTACCTGGCCTTACTTGAAGAGCGGAATTCATTTTCAACCAGTTTGTTCAATAGGTTCAATATAACCACTGAAAATTTTCTCATAGCTCTTAAATCCATCAGAAGCAATCAACGCGTCACCAGTCAAAATCCAGAAGTGGGTTATGAAGCGCTTAGCAAATATAGTATCAATCTCATTGAACGCGCAAAAGCCGGTAAACTCGATCCTGTTATCGGAAGGGATTCAGAAATAAGAAGAGTGATTAGAATTTTATCGAGAAGAACCAAGAATAATCCTGTACTCATTGGAGAACCGGGTGTAGGAAAAACGGCAGTCGTCGAAGGCTTGGCCCAACGTATTTTAGCAGGTGATGTACCTGAAGGATTAAAGGACAAACAAATCTATGCACTTGATATGGGGGCGCTCATTGCAGGAGCCAAATTCAGGGGTGAATTTGAGGAACGTCTCAAGGCGTTACTCGCTGAAGTTCAGTCTGCAGAAGGTGGAATAATCCTATTTATCGATGAACTGCACACGATAGTTGGTGCCGGAAAAGCAGAAGGATCAATGGACGCTGGCAATCTTCTGAAACCGATGCTTGCACGTGGTGAACTTAGATGTATTGGCGCAACCACTTTAGATGAATACAGAAATCACATTGAAAAAGATGCCGCCCTCGAACGGCGTTTTCAACCGATTGTTGTAGACCAACCAAATGTCGAGGATACAATCTCCATTCTTCGCGGTCTTAAAGAGCGATTTGAGATCCATCATGGGGTGAGAATCACAGACGGTGCACTTGTCGCATGCGCAACACTTTCCAATCGTTACATTACAGATCGGTTTTTACCGGATAAAGCTATCGATTTAATGGATGAAGCGGCGGCAATGATCCGCACTGAAATTGACAGCATGCCGGCTGAACTCGATGAGGCGCTTCGCAAGTTGATGCAGCTTGAAATTGAAAAACAAGCCTTGGCGAAGGAAACCGATCCAGCATCCATGGAAAGGCTTGAGACTTTGAACAAGGATATTGAGAGGATCAAGGCTTCACAACAGGAAATGAAGGCACAGTGGATGAAGGAAAAAGCCCAACTCAGCAGAGAAAAGGATTTGAAGTCGGAAATCGAGTCCGTCAAACGTGAAATTGAGGAATCAGAACGAGCTTATGATTTAGAAAAGCTTGCTGAACTCAAATATGGAAAGTTGGCGGAACTTGAAAAACAGCTTTTAGAAGCATCAAAAGAGGAACATAAGCAAGACTTCAAACTGTTGAAGGAAGAGGTTACAGAGGAGGAAATCGCAGAAATCGTCTCCAAGTGGACAGGTATTCCGGTTCAAAAGTTGAACGCATCTGAGACGGATAAATTGCTTCACCTTGATGACCTTTTGCATAACCGTGTCGTTGGTCAGAACGAAGCGGTAGAAGCTGTGACGGAAGCCGTTCTGAGAGCTCGGTCAGGTCTAAAGGATCCCAACCGCCCAATTGGTTCATTTGTTTTCCTTGGACCGACAGGCGTCGGAAAGACTGAGCTCGCAAAAGCCCTCGCAGAAGCACTTTTTGACAGTGAAAACAATATGGTACGGATTGACATGAGTGAGTATATGGAGCGACATTCGGTAGCCAGACTTATTGGTGCGCCTCCGGGGTATGTGGGTTATGAAGAGGGTGGCCAATTGACGGAAGCGGTAAGACGGAAACCTTATTCCGTGATCTTGTTCGACGAAATCGAAAAAGCACATCCCGAAGTGTGGGGCGTCTTGCTTCAACTCCTTGATGACGGAAGATTGACCGATAGCGGGGGGCGTGTGGTGGATTTTAAAAACACTGTTATAATACTGACATCCAACATAGGAAGTCAGATTTTACTGGATCGACTATCAATGGGTGGTGAGATTGATGACGCCATACGCAAGGACATCATGAAACTTATGCACCAGTACTTTAAGCCTGAGTTTTTAAATCGTCTGGACGAGATTGTGCTTTTCACACCTTTGACACGTGAGGATATTGAGCGTATCATTAGGATGTACATGGTGAGTCTTCAAAAGAGGACGGCAATCAAAATTGAACTCTCAGACTTGGCGATTCAAAAAATCGCAAACGAAGGTTATGATCAGGCTTTCGGCGCCAGACCAATCAAAAGGTACATTCAAAAGCATGTTGAAACCGCACTTGCAAAAGTCATTATCAGAGGAGATGTGAGTGAATCGGGACACGTCCTTATGGATGTGGAAGGCGACAGTTTTGTCATAGAGGTCCTATAGAATGTGAGGCAATAATGGAAGAAAATAGATACACACAGTTTACAAAAGATGTACTTGCAGTTTTGAATCAAATCCCATATGGGAAGGTTACAACGTATGGTGATGTGGCAAAAGCAGCGGGTCATCCGAATGGTGCAAGACAGGTGGTACGCATCCTAAGTTCTCTATCTGAGAAAGAAAATCTTCCTTGGCACCGTGTAGTGAACAAAGCGGGTCAGGTTATTCTGAGAGGCGACGGAGAGTTGGAACAGATCACTTTGCTTCAAAATGAAGGCGTGGGTTTTATTAGTGAGAACATTGTGGACATGAAAAACTACAAACTATAATCAAGGCTCAGGCCATTTGTGAATTCGCAAATGGCCTGCTTTTACATTCTAACGAAATTCTAACGATTAATTAACAAATATGTGTTACATTATAGTCATATAAAATAAATTATATTGATAAGGAGGCAATGCATGTTTAAATTTCCAGAAAATCTATATGTGGATGTTCGGATTGAAGAAACATTTGAAACCAAGATCAGTTTCAAAAAAATGATTCTGCAGGAACAAAAGGTACGCAACAACAAAGGCGCATTTGTAAGGGTCTATGATGGGAACCGTTGGTATTATGCATCTACAACAGATGTCGATGCGGTTCAGGAACAGATTGACACGCTGGCAAAAATGGCAAAACCAAATCCGGAGATCAATAATCACCCGATAGTCAGACAATTTGAAGTACATAAGGATCAATTGATCCAGTATAAGCACAACTCCATAACAGATGTGCCAATCGCAGAGAAAAAAGCTATGCTCGAGCGATATATCGGTCTCGTGAGTGATGAGACCATTGTGCATCACACTTCATATTATGTAGACAACAAGATCATAAAATCCATTTATTCATCAAAAGGTACTGATGTCACTTTTGACAAGCAAACCTGTGGTATAAGAATCAGTCTTGAACTTTCAAATGGTGAGAGCAAAGACCAAACTAGTATGTCTAGGGCGGGAAGCTTATTTGAAGATTTGTTTGAGCTGGAAGATTTTATTAACGATGAAATGAAAAAGAACATTGACTTTGTAAAGAATGCGAAACCTGTGGAACCTGGGATTTACACTGTTCTGTTGAGTCCGCTTGCAACAGGTGTTTTCACTCATGAGAGTTTTGGACATAAAAGTGAGTCGGATTTCATGGTAGGCGATGAAACGATGAAGGCGGAATGGGCGATTGGAAAGACGGTAGGAACTCCTATTCTGACTATTATCGATGATGGGCAGGTCAAAGGCAACGGTTATGTTCCATACGATGACGAGGGAACCAAAGGCAAGAAGACTTATATTGTCACAGATGGTGTGCTTACGGGAAGACTGCACAGCACGAGTACGAGTGCTCTTTTAGAGGAAGAACTTACCGGCAATGCAAGGGCTACAAGCTTCGAATTCGAGCCGATTGTCAGAATGACGACCACTTATATCGAAAAGGGGAATAGACCCCTTGCTGATATAGTTGCAGAAATTGATAACGGCATCTATGTTGATAACATTAAGCACGGTTCTGGTATGTCAACGTTTACGATTGCGCCTTCCAGAGCCTATAAGATTGAAAATGGCAAGATCACGACACCGGTCAAAATTTCTGTGGTCACTGGAAATGTCTTTGAGACTTTGGGTGAAGTGGATGCTGTGAGTGAGGAATTCGACCTTCTTAGTTTTGTCGGAGGCGGTTGCGGAAAGATGGAACAATATCCACTGCCTGTCGGATTTGGCGGACCATACACTCGAGTCAAGAAACTCAATGTTCAATAGGAGGCTGTAGACCATGAAAACTGAATTTATAACGATAAGAAACATTGAAACTACTGCTAAGGTTGTAGGCACAAAAATCGATGCGGTAAGAATCAAGGATATCATAAAAAAAGGTGTCAGAGTTTATGTTGATGGGAAAATCGGTGTTTCAGGAGCAATCGGTGATATCCCTGATGATGAACTGATAGAGAAGGCCGTTGAGAATTTGGAGACTGGAATCGAGTACCCTTTTGAGCTTGAAAAAAATTTGGTGGATCACCGAACTTACAGTGATTTTTCAATGTCAGGTGAAGAACTTTTAGAGGTGACTGAAGAGATTTTAGAGGAACTAAAGACAAATTATGACAAATTCCTTTTTAGTGAAAAAATATCGGTGAAAGAAAAGATTATTCAGATGAGAAATTCTGAAGGTCTGGATTTGGAATACAAAGATGCCTGGTTTGAGTTGGGGCTGATTTTAAAGGAAAATAGCAGTGCAAACCTATTTGACGGTTTCCTTCAATATTCTGGAAGGTCATTCGACAAACAAAAATTTTGGGATTTCAATAAGGGTTATCTCGAAGCGTATGACAACTTGCTGGCATTGCCTGAAGGTGAGAAATTACCTGTATTTGTATTAGAGGCTTATGAACTAAATGATTTTTTGAACAAATCCTTGAATGGTGAGCGTTATTCAAATGGCAGCTCGATTCTAAGTGGAAAAATGAATGAACAACTTTTCAACGATAAGATTACTTTTGGACAAAATTTTGATTCAGCTGTAACTTTTGAACCGTTTTTTGATCATGAGGGCGTCGTTTTAAAAAATGACAGAGTCCCACTGATTCAATCTGGTAAATTCATCAATGTGTTCACTGATAAAAAGACAGCTTCGACTTTTGATTTGCCTCATACTGGTGCGGCTGAAGGCTCGTATGACGGTGTACCGAGTTTGACGACAACCCAATTGAAATTTGAGACCGATTCCAAAGATATCAAATCAGTACTGAACGGCAAGGTGGCCATTTTTGCCTTGGTGTCTGCAGGAGGTGATTTTACACCGGATGGAAGTTTTGCAGCACCAGTACAAGCAGCACTACTATTTGATGGTGAAAAATTCATTGGCAAATTACCTGAGTTTACGATGAGATCTAATTTGTGGGCCATGCTGGGAGAGGACTATATCGGTACTTTCGACAATCCTTTTTATTCAGTTGAGAATTCCCAAATGCAGGGATTTTATATGACTATAGTACGTTAGTGAAGAGCAGGGAAGGGCAGGAAGAGCAGGGAAGAGCAGGGAAGAGCAGGAAGAGCAGGGAAAGCAGGAAAAGATTAAGGTCAAAAAATGGAAAAGCTAAGAGTCCTCAAAACTCTTAGCTTTTATTTAGTTCTCTTCGAGTTTGTAAATCTTTCCTTGATAGTCGATCAAGTAGAGTTCGGAATCTGCATCAACACCAAATGACGAGAACATCAGATCTGTGTCCAAAAGTTCATGGTTCTGAGGCGTTTGGTCAGCGTCGAGCCACAATCCCCAAATTTTTCCGGAGATGAAATCACCATAGATATATGTGCCATAGAGACTCTGATTTTCCGAGCCATAATAGGTGTAACCACCAGTGATGGATTTACCTACGGGATGTTCATAGGTCCATATTGGTGCTTTGAGTGTATTTTTGTCTACATTTGATTGTGTGTAATCCAGTGTTCCTTCCATGATGTTCCAGCCATAATTGCCACCATTTTCGATGAGGTTGATTTCCTCCATCTTGTTTTGGCCGACATCGGCTGCAATAAGAACTCCTCTTAATTCATCAAAACTGAACCGCCATGGGTTTCGGAGACCATAGGCAAAGATTTCTTCGACGGCTCCGTCATTATTATCCTTGAAAGGATTATCTTCTGGGATGGCATATGCTCGATCCGCTTCGGAATTGTCGACATCGATGCGTAGAATTTTGCCTAAATAACTGCTTGTGTCTTGAGCGTTGTTCTTAGGATCACCACTGGACCCGCCATCACCACTTGCGATGTAGAGGTAACCATCTGGTCCAAAAGTGATGTGCCCACCATTATGGTTGGAGTAGGGTTGAGGATAGGAGAGTAATACAATCTCACTATCTGGTACCCCTTCAGTCAACCTTGAAATGACACTACCTGATTGGTCTGTATAATACACATAGTAATAACCATTTTCGGAATAATTTGGGTGGAATGCGAGTCCCAGCAATCCCTTTTCATTCCCATCTAGACTGATCCGGTCACTAAGGTCCACGTAAACATCTGCAGAATCAGCAGAAGAATTATTTTCAAAGACTTTGATTTTTCCCGTTTTCTCAACCACATAAATCTTAGAGGGGTCTTTCCCATCGTGGGTAAGGTAAAGGGGTTGGTCAAATGAAAGGGATGGAAAGGAATCGACAATGGAATATTCAATTGGAGAAAATGGGTGATCATAAAGTTTTTCAAGTGAAGATTTCTCTGTTTCGGGTTCTTCAGCGACTTCTTCAGTGACTTCTTCAGTGACTACTTCAGTGACTTCTTCAGTGGGTTCGTCAAGTGGTGTTTCAATAGGTGTTGAAACAATTGGTTCATCAGGTTGTTCAACAGTCGAACAAGAAACCAAAAAAATACTTATTATAATAATAATAATAATTCTTTTCATAAAAAGCCTCCTTTTTGATTTACCGTTAAGGTGAATTCAAGGGAGATGCATGTGATTAGAATTGAAGAAATTGCCTTATTATTCTAAGCCTACTTTTGAAATAAAGATTTCGACAATGTTTTCGTCGAATTGAGTCCCCTTACAGCGTCTCAACTCTGTAAGAGCTTCATTTTTTGTCAGGGCTTTTCGATAAGGTCGATCGTTTACCATGGCGTCATAAGCATCTGCAACACATAAGATCCTTGCACCTAATGGGATATCTTTTCCTGATTTTTGAGTGGGGTAACCTTTTCCATCTATTCTTTCGTGATGGTAAAGTACCAATTCAGCAATAAAATTAAGAGCTTCAGATTTAGACAAGGCTTCATAACCATAATAAGCATGTTTTTGGATCAACTCAAATTCTTCTTCGGTTAACTTATCTTTTTTATTGATGATATCATGTGGAATAACTGTTTTTCCAACATCATGGACAAGACCAGCAAAATAAATCTTTGACACTTCTTCTTGAGACAAGCCCATTGCACTTGCTATCATTCTGGCAACTTTAGCAACATGTTCACTGTGGTCTTTGGTGTATTCGTCATGAATCTCCAACAAACTTGTAAGTGAAACAATGATATTTCTCATCAAATTCATTTGAAGCAATTGATTCTCATTTTCTTTTTCTTTCATTTCATGATGGAATCTGCTTTTGGTGTTCGTAAATGTTTTAATCGTTTTTAACATTGATGCCACTTGGTAGGCATGCATGTTCACAACATTAGTGTCCACCACATCAAAATAGAACGGGTTATCATGGATCTGCCCTTCCCAAATGATAATAGGATGAACCTCAATAATATTTTTAATCATCTCACTAGAAAATTTATTGAGACTATAGCGACATATTGCTGACACCGGATAATTTCCAAAAATCTCACTATTGAGCTTGAACTCATAGTCCATGATTTTATCAAAGCCACTTTCGTACTTTAATACCCAGCTGATCTCACCGGTAATCGCAAAAGCTTTGTACCCATTTTCAATGGCTTCCAAAGACAATACTTTAAGCATTGCTATCATACTATCAGGATTAAAATGGCCATCTTTTGAATACGCATCATTTTGACTTAAAATAGACAATTGCCCTTTTGATAATGCATCAGTAACATCGATAATCATATTTAATTTTTCAATCAACAACTCTGGATCATCATCTCCAGCAATATATATACACTTTTCATTACGAATAATTCTTGAACCAATATAAGCTGCACTTATTTCAGCATTGTAAACTTCATTATCATATAAAAGGACCATATGATCCCCGGCACCGATGAGTTTTAATTCTTTTAATGTATTTGAGAAGCTCATTATTACACCTCCTAAATGATATTGTACGTTATATTATATCACATTTAGAACCATGATGCTAGAAACAGAGCTGTCCTTGCAGGTACCATTTAGGGCAGGGTGAGCAGGGAGAGCAGGGAGAGCAGGGAGAGCAGGAAAAGAAAGACCAAGAATATCTATTAATAATTTGACTTTAATCTTTTCCTGATTTCCCTGCTCTTCGAGCACTCCCTGTTCTTCCATGCCTCTCCTATGCTATAATGTAAATAACGTATACAAGGAGGCAATTTATGAGTAAAAGTTTAGTATTGGCGGAAAAACCGTCCGTCGGTAGGGATATAGCACGAGTTTTGCAATGCAATCAAAAAGGAAACGGATATTTTGAAGGTTCAAAATATATCGTCACCTGGGCACTTGGTCACTTGGTGACACTTGCTGATCCAGAATCATACGATTCTAAATACCAGAAATGGAAACTTGAAGATCTCCCGATGCTTCCAGAGCCACTCAACCTGGAAATCATTCCGAATACGAGGAAGCAATATAATACGGTTAAACAGTTATTGGTCAGAAAAGATGTCGACCAAATTATCATAGCGACAGATGCGGGGAGAGAAGGAGAACTCGTCGCGAGATGGATTCTCGAGAAAAGCAAGGTTAAAAAACCGGTCAAAAGACTTTGGGTATCATCAGTAACTGACCAAGCCATCAAAGAAGGATTCAGCAAATTAAGGGACGGCAAAGCGTACGAAAACCTATATATGTCGGCACGTGCGAGATCCGAAGCCGATTGGTATGTTGGAATGAACGCCACTAGAGCACTCACCACGAAATTTAACGCTCAGTTGTCATGTGGAAGGGTCCAGACCCCGACACTTGCGATGATCGCCGATCGTGAGGCTGAAATTCAAAAGTTCAGATCCCAAGAATTCTATGGGATCACCGCAATGGCAAAGGGCATCCATATGACATGGACCGATTCAAAAAGCCAATCCACGAGATCCTTTGATAAGGAACGTGTTGAAAAACTTCTAAACACACTCAAAGGTCAAACCTTGAAAATCACTGAAATAGAAAAGCAGAACAAGAAATCATTTTCACCAGGTTTATATGACCTTACTGAACTGCAACGTGAAGCCAACAAACGATTTGGGTTTTCAGCAAAGCAGACTCTGAACGCCATGCAAAAGCTCTATGAGGAACATAAAATTTTGACCTATCCAAGAACAGACTCGAGATTCATCTCAAGAGATATCGTGCCAACACTCAAAGATAGGATTCGTGCTTGTGGCACTGGTGAATTTGGACCACTTGCAGGCCAAATTCTGAGATCTCCGATTGCAACAAACAAATCATTTGTGGATGATGCAAAAGTATCGGATCACCATGCTATCATACCGACTGAACAAGTCGTCATGCTCAATCGATTGTCAGTGGATGAGAGAAAAATTTATGACTTGGTCGTGAAACGATTTCTGGCAGTGTTGCTTCCGCCATTTGAATACGAACAGACAAAGATATTAGCCAAAATGGGTGGCGAGACATTCAAAGCTAAAGGTAAGAGAGTAATCCACATCGGATGGAAAGCGGCATACAACAATTCGTTCGATGACGATGACCATTCGGATGAGCTTAAGGACCAGATGTTGCCACTACTTAAACAGGGCGATGTGATGGACTGTGCGGGTCTCAAAATGACATCCGGATCCACTCAACCCCCGGCTTATCACACTGAAGGCACACTACTCACGGCTATGGAAAAGCCGAACAAGAGTATGAACTGTGGAATCGGAACCGTTGCAACCCGAGCTGACATAATTGAAAAATTGATCAATTCATTTTTGATAGAAAAAAAAGGCCAACACCTTCATATTACATCCAAAGGCAAACAACTCCTGGAGCTTGTTCCAAAAGAACTCAAGACGCCAGAACTCACAGCCGAATGGGAAACCAAGTTGGAACTCATCGCATCGGGAAATCTAAAAAAAGAGAATTTTATGAAGGAAATCAAAAATTATACCAAATCTTCAGTCTCTGAAATCAAGAACAGCACAGCACAGTTCAAACATGACAATCTTTCTAGAGAAAAATGTCCAGATTGCGGAAAATTCCTTTTGGAGGTAAATGGGAAAAAAGGAAAGATGTTGGTATGCCAAGATCGAGAGTGCGGCTATCGCAAATCTCTTGCCATTGTTACAAATGCAAGATGTCCGGTTTGTCATAAGAAACTTGAACTTAGAGGAGAGGGTGAAAACAAAACTTTCTTTTGCAAATGTGGTCATAGGGAAAAGCTTGAAGCTTTCAACAACAGAAGGAAAGAGGCAAGTGCCAAGGGCAGCGCTAAAGACGTTCAGAAATTCCTTGAAGAACAAAAGAAGGAAACTGTTTATGAATCACCGATGGCAGAAGCTCTTCGAAAATTAAAATTGAAATAAATATTATATCTGTTGTTAGCATTATTTTTTTGTGGGTATATAGTCTTTGAATAAAGGAGGGTAATTATGAAAAATTATAATGGAAAAGAATTATTGTCGTTGCTCGTAGAATCTGAAAAAAAGGTTGCTGAACTATATCACGATTTATCAGGAAAAATGTCAGATCCCAAAGCCAAGGCCGTATTTGAGAAGCTCGCAAAGGATGAAGAAAGGCATGAAGAAATTTATATTGCTTTGATGAACAAATTTGAAGGGGATCTTTCAGTTGAAGTGGATGACGAAGCACATGAGTTTTTAGAGTCACTGGTGAAATTCAGTTATTTCAGAAATGATGCGGTTAAAAAGAGATTTGTTAAAGAAGATGCGCTTGTTGTTGCTGAAAAAATTGAAAGAGACACATTGATTCTTGTTCAGGAATTGAGATCTTTGTATCCCAATATCGCACCCGATGAGATAGATGTGGTGATGAAAGAAGAAAAGAAACACCTTAATTTTGTTTTAAGAACACTAGAGAATCAGATGTATCCTACATTGGGATTATAAATAACACCATCAAGTCGCTTTCCATATACTTTGGAAGCGATTTTTTTTTAATTGTCATGAATGTAAAAGCATTGAATTTTTGATACACTAGTAAGTAATAAATGAGCCATAATTTTGACGTGGTTTTCGACAAATCATACCACTTCATGATAAAAGGAGGTCACACGCTTGAAACACCATATAAAACAGCTCAACGTCCTGACAACTGAACACCTGGATTTGGCAGGTGAAAAAGCAACAACTCTATCTCCAGGTGACATAGACCAATATGATATCAATTATACGCTCCTTGGGGATGAAATCTGGATCAATACTAACCTTTCAGAAGCAATTCCAGATGTCTATTCTCCTTTAACTTGGTCAATCGGTAAAATCCTAGACGAAAGTATGAATCTTATACCGGGTTATTATATTCTTTCGGGCAACATCTATGGTAGGCCCTATACGAACATCAGCAAACGTGTAAATTTAATCCAATCAATACTGGGACCATTTTCTAAAGGTTCAGTAAATATGATCTTCGACCTCTATGGTGAATTGCCCAAAGATATGACCATTCCCAATCACCCTTTGCGAAGAAGGGATGCACTAAAGATGATGGCCCCAAAGGCAATGAGCATAGGCAATGATCCACGAAGTGTATCAAAGAAACTTGAGCCTTTTTTAAATCGAACCCCAGAGTGGCAAAAACAAGTGAAATATAGACTTGAAAACGCTGAAACACCAGACACGCTCATGCGGATATGGATTGATGATCTCAAACCCTATATGTTGAAGGCTTGGCTTAGCGCCTGCGCGGCAGCCAAAGACGTTCCGAAAATTATGGCTCTGAATAAGAAACTTACAAAAATGGTCGGCCCTGAAGACAGCAATATTTTGATGTCCAATCTCAGAGGTGAACAGGAACTGGAAAGCCTTGGACTGGTGATAGGCATCTCAAAAATTCTGAAAGATGAGATGAGTCAAGAAGAATATACAATTAAATATGGCCATAGAGGCGTACATGAGTCTGAGCTCAGTTTGCAAGTTGATGCTGAAAATCCAGAATGGATTGAAAGACAAGTGGATGAATATAAATTGCTGAACATAGATATTGAGATGCTTCTCAAGAGTCAACGCAAAAAATTTGATGATGCGTTTGTTAGATTTATAGAACGCTATCCCAACAAAATCATGTGGCTCAAAAATCAACTTAAAAATGCGTCTGAAGCCGTTAATTTGAGAGAAAGAAGCCATTCGGAATTTGTGAGGGTCTATCGGTTGATTCGTTTATTCGCTCTTCGAGCAGGTACGTTTTATAATCTAGGGGAAGAGGTATTCTTTTTATACATTGATGAGGTAGAGAAAATGCTTTTGAATGGTGATGTGAATAAAGACATTATAGCCATTAGACGCATGAATTATGAAAAGTATAAGAGTTTACCTACATTCCCATTTGTTATAAAGGGAAGGTTCGATCCAGTAGCATGGTCAAATGATCCAAATCGAAGAATCGATTACTATGATGCCTCAATACCAACTGAAGAAGTGGACGCCACTGATCTACTTAAAGGACATCCTGGGGCATCGGGAAGTGTAAAAGGATTTGTCAGAGTCATTCATCAATTTGAAGAGGTACATCAGCTTCAGGCGGGCGAAATTTTAGTGACGTCTACAACAAACATAGGATGGACACCTGTTTTCCCTAAAATATCTGCTATGATCACTGATGTTGGTACGCCACTGTCCCAAGCGACAATTGTCGCCAGAGAAATGGGAATTCCAGCAGTTGTGGGTTGTGGCAATGCCACCATTAAACTCAAAACCGGTGACAAAGTTAAAGTGGATGGTGGACAGGGTACTGTTGAAATACTATAGTTAGGAATAATCAAGGCAAAAAAAAATAAGCCATCAGGCAGCTTCAACCGATTGATTCAACATTTCCAACAGATGAGGGGGATCACAGAGGATATGGTCAGGGTTTAGCCTTTTGATGGACTCTTCGTCTAGTATGCTCCATGCCACCATGGCACTTTTAATACCTGCTGCTTTTGCAGCTAAAATATCGTTATCGGTATCTCCGATGAATATGGCTTCATGAGGTTCTATTTTGAATGTCTTAAGCACTTCGAGCAGCCCCTCGGGATCCGGTTTGGTGGCTTTCACATCATCTCGACTCAAAGTCAAATGAAACAGGTCTTCAATACCCAGATGCTTGAGTCCCATTTCAAGAGATGCTCGACTGTTGTTAGTCACTATGGCCAAATTTAGGTTCAATCCTTTCAGAAATCTAAGCAACTCTATCATACCGGAAAATGCGGAAGTTTTAAGGTCGTGATGGTCACTGTACCATGCCTTGAACTGTTCCACCAAGAGTTTGCTTAATCGTAAATCTATGGCAGCCATTTGTGTTTCAAGCGTTTTCCCGGCTAAAGCGAGCAGTTCTTCTTTTGTGAAATGAAAACCTCTGTGCATATATGAAAAATGGTTGAGTCCTTCTTCAATAAGTGCATTTGTGTTGATGATTGTTCCATCGAAATCGAAAATAATTGTATTGATCATTGTGTTACCTCCTTAATTGCTTTAATTGTAACACTGGAATGTCAAATCTGAATTAGCATTACTTGAAGAATATGTAAAATATAATGAAATTTTAATGATAAGTTCAGAGTTTCTTAGTCTTTGAGGAACATAATAAAAGTGATAGAGTTTCAAGTTGCAGGATAAAAGATGGAGGGACTCATGAATAAAAAGATTTTAGTTTACATCTACGATGATATGGCTGATTTCGAAGTGACACTTTTGTGTCATATGTTAGGAGTGGACAGCGGCTATGAAGTCATCACCATCTCATCGGATATGAATGTTAAAACGAGCAAATGCGGCATTGCCTATTTGCCAAAGATGACCATCGGGGATTTTACTCAGAGTAAAATTAAAGTGGATGGCATCATCATACCTGGAGGATGGCACTTTGGTACCAATCATGAGCTTTCAAGCCTCCTTAAGAAGCTGAATGATGATCAAAAGCTTATAGCAGCAATATGTGCCGCGCCATGGATGCTCGCAGTATCGGGTGTTCTCGGGACACATAGGTACACTACGAGTATCAAATCATGGAGCAACGATCAAAAATCAGTCTTTGGAGTGGATAATCCATTTGATTGGGTTTACTACAGAGACCAAAGGGTAGTGGTGGATGAAAATATCATCACAGCCAAAGGATATGCTTTTGTAGATTTTTCGATTGCAGTATGCAGTTACCTCAACTTGTTCAAAAATGATGCTGAAATCATTGAATTCAGGGAAAGCATCACTGGAATCAATTGATAAAAAAAGCCACCTTCAACTAAACTGTGAGGTGGCTTTTTATGTGAATGAATTCATTTTTTTAGTCCAAGCATAACGAATACGAAACCGATTATGACACTGATCAAGCCTGAAGTCAACATGGCTGTAACGCCAAAGCTGTCAATCAATGTGCCTCCAATCATACTTCCGGCGACATTTCCCAGTGTAGTTGCACTGACAATGAGAGTTTGACCTTTTACCCGGTCATTTGCATGAATCTTCAGATTGATATAAGCAACAGAAACGGGAATATAAAGTGCGAACGATATTGCTTGCGTCAACTGGGCGATATAAATACCAGTCATACTGGTGGCCATTACAAACAGAGTGCCGCGGACGATGTAAAAAAAGATTGAAACGGCGAACAGTTTCTCAATTGAAAACCTTCGAATGAGTTTGGATGAATAAACCATGGCGGGAATTTCAACAGCGGCCATCATCATAAGAGCCAAACCAAAATCCTTTTCAGAACCGCCTACAGACTTAACAATATAGATCATGAATACGTTGAGCATGGAATGAAGTACAAAAATGAACATCATTCCGGTCAATAGGAACTTGAAACGAGGGTATCGTGTAAAGAACGGGGACTTGCGCATGGAATGTTCATCTAGAGTGTAATCATCCTTTTCTTCGACAGATTTCACTGGAAAGGTGTATACTACCATTGTAAGTGCAATCAATATTCCGAATGAAATTTTAGGTAGAACGTCAATGGATGTCAGAGTTATAAAATAGCCAATGGACGAAGACGCACCCGCAAATGCCAATGAACCGAATGCCCTGGCCATACCGAAATTGATGGTGGATTCATCGGTACTTGCATTGAACATGAGAGCACTCATCAAAGGCTGAAGGGAAACTATGGAAATCAGGCTCAAAACATAACTGAACAAAATGACAATGCTTAAATCTCCTCTGATCTGGATCAGAAGATTCGAAAAAATGGCGATTAATAAAGTGGAAAAAATCAGCCCACGTAATCGCCTCGGAGTGCCTTTGTCCGCCCAAGAACCCATGAGCGGTTGAATCACAGCTGCAACCATTGAAGCTGATGCCATCAAAGCACCTGAATAGATGCTTGAGAAACCTTTCGTTTCCAGAAACATAACCGCATAACTGAAAACACTACAAAAAGTCATCCAATACAATGATTGAAGACCAATGCCATAAATTTGAATTTTTCTAGTCCTCATTACAATCCTCTTCTAATACATATCTAGTGGATCACATTTTCCTTTAGAAGTGCGACAAGTTCTTGATTAAGTGACATATTCTCCATGATTTCAAAAGCCGCTTTACCAGAATACCCTTTTCTGTAAGGGCGATCTGTAGTCATTGCGCTGTAGACGTCAGCAACTGCAAGGACCTGTGACGAAAAAGGGATTTCATCTCCTTTAAGTCCATCTGGATATCCTGATCCGTTCATGAGTTCGTGATGGTGCTTCACGATGATGGCCACCTCATTCAAATTCGGGAACTGGGATACGATTTCATAACCGATGATGGAATGTTTTTTGACTTCCTCAAATTCCTCTTTTTCGAGTTTTCCAGTTTTGTTGAGAATGGTTTCAGAAATACCGATTTTACCGATATCGTGTAAAAAACCGGCTTTTTCAAGGGTTTTCTGCTGCTTTCTAGTCATACCGAAGGAGGTTGCGATTGCTTTTGCATACTTGGCGACATCGGCTGAATGCTCTGCTGTGTATGCGTCTTTTTTCGAAAGGAGCATGACGATGTTGGCTAGACCTTCTATCTCATAATGTGAGCTGATGGAATATTTATTGAAGGTATACAGAAAGAAAATGCCTAATAAGCCGATCATTAAAGCGCTTAGAAAATGATAGAAACCTAAAATGTTGTCTTTGCTTGTAATGTGGACGCTGTCTATGCTGTCACCATCTTTTATGATAATGTCAAAATTCACTTCACCGCTTATATGCGCTTGATCCAAGATTGTTTCGTGATTGAATTTCATTCTGACCATCTTGTCATCAATGAATTGCTCAACATTGCTATCAAATATGCCGAAATATAAATGTAACTCCTGATTTTCAGCATAGACTGTATATAAATCCGACCCGTCAAAGGGCATTTCAATGAGATCTATTTCCTCAACGATCGAAAATGTTGACAAAAGATCGTGTTTGTAATGATCCAAAAATGAATCATCTGTCTCTATGATGGAATCATACATATCATCCCACTGAAAATAACCGACACTGATGCCATCAGCGGTGGAAACGATAAAAGATTGTATTACATTCTCGAGTAAATCTTCAAGTTCAGTTAATCTGGATTGATTGAGTCGATAAAATCCAGTTAATGACATGAAGAACAGCAAAACAAACAACATAATTTTGGTCTTTCTATGTTCTTGAAACATTAGGCGAAAAAATCCCATAAATACTCCCTTAATTACGTATAATGTCATAGGACGATAAGTCCAATAATAACGTTATCATTTTATCACTAAAATCAAACTCAGTCCATTAAATATTAAGTAGGTGTAATATAATGAAAAATATCCAAGTTTCTATCATACTAATAGTATCTCTTTTTTTGATATTCATCAACACGTGGTTGACCATAACTTTCGGGTTTGTTTTGGCTGGGATGAAGTTGATGATTCATCTTATACTCAAAAATCAAATCAAATCGGATCGCATTGACTCGATCGCCACTGATCGGAGAGTATATGGAACACTTTCAAAACTACTCTTATGGGATCGACTTCAGTTCGACCAGACCAAAGTACTGATTATCGCAATCAAAAATGGGGATTTTTTTAATACTGTGACCGCACTTTATGCTGGGGCTGATGTTGAACTTGGTATGATGGCAAATACCGATTCAAGTGTTCCGAATCAAGAAATCATCAAAAATGTACTGATCCATTTCGGCGCTACACCGATAGAAGGTTCGGATCAAGAAGCGCTGTTCGTCGACGAGCTTAATTTGGATACTTATGATCAGGTTGACGACCTCACTATGGATTTTTTTAGAGCGGAGGGGATGATTGATGAAGAACATCAACCTGAAAAAATTGATCAAGTCAAAGGTGTTTTGCTGGCAATGGAGCGATTTGGAGTCAGAAAAATTGAAAATATAGAAACTACTCTCTCGCAAAGTAGAGCGGGCGTCAAAACAGAAGAAGAAATTGACAAAGATATTCGTGCATTCCTATCAAAGTTTTCAGTACATGAGACCATTCGAAATGAACAGATGGCTTTTTATTCAAAAGCCCAAAGAGTGCCATGTATCAACCCTCTTTGTCGATATGGGAAGGTGATCTGTCCCACATGCGATGGGGAGAAAAATGTGATATGTGATCGATGTGATGGTACTGGCATAACTAAGCAGGATATTGAAATATCACACCCTATTCATGAACTTATTCAATGTCAGGAGTGTGGTGGCACAGGTTTCGAACCTGGACCGGTGTTTGAAATCGAGTGCGATTGTAATGAAAAAGTGGATTGTAAGGTTTGTGGAGGTAAAGGAATCATCAAAGAGGACTATTGCCATAACTGTGAAGGCAGTGGAAAAATTTGCGCTTTATGTGGAGGAACGGGAATACTCGAAATCACTGAGAAAGGTCCCGTTTGTAATACCTGTGGGGGAGCAGGGGTGATCGCATCTCAAGTGATGAAGATTGAAAATCCATCAACCGCTTCAACTACTTGTAAAAAGTGTGATGGAACGGGCACGATTAAGTGTACGGCATGTCTTGGCACAGGAAATATTGCATGTGAGAGTTGTGAAGGTCAAGGTCATATGTTTAGAAATGTGAAATTGGACGTCGTTTTGGATGCATTTCCTGCTGGCGATCACACCGCTTTTATACAATTCGATGATGAAGATATGAATCGACTTTTTATGTCAGACTATGCGGAAATCATAAGCACTCTGAGAACGCTTGAGGATGTGAAAATCTATCGGCATGAAGACAGAATGGTGGGGAAATTGTTCCACAATCCGACCAATAAACTCTTAATTGCCGTGAATAATTTCCTCGGTGAGATTGAATCACCATACAATCAAGCTTATGAAAGGGTGGAATTGATTGTGGCAAAATATCATTATGTCACATTTGAATATGCGGATGGTACAACAAAAAGAATATTGTTATTAAATAACAACAAAACTTTATCTCGATGATCATCGACATATGACTTCAAAATTGTTAAAATATTATTAGGATTGAACTTCACCAATTTAGCTGGAAGGAGCACGATTATGTCAGAGTATATTCTATCATGTTGTTCAACTGCAGATCTGCCGCACGAGTATTTCAAAAAAAGGGAGATTCCTTTTGTGAGTTTCCACTATATTATGGATGGTAAGGACCATTTGGATGATATGGGACAGACCATTTCCTTTGAAGAATATTATAAGAGAATAGAAAAAGGAGCAATGCCTACAACATCTCAGGTCAATGTCGGAGAATTCATGGATTTCTTCGAACCGTTTTTGAAAGCTGGAAAAGATGTGTTACATATTTCGTTTTCGTCGGGTCTATCTGGCACTTATAATGCGGCAAACCTTGCAAAAACTGAACTTTTGGAAACTTATCCTGATAGAAAGATACACATCGTGGATTCTTTAGGCGCTTCCTCAGGTTACGGCTTACTGATCGATCTCGCGGCCGACTTTAGAGACGAGGGAGAAACCATTGACAAGTTGTATGAGTGGCTGGAAGAAAATAAACTCAAGGTTCAACATTGGTTTTTTTCAACGGATCTCACACATTACAAAAGAGGTGGTCGTATTTCACCAACTGCCGCAATGGTGGGCACATTGCTCAATATATGTCCACTATTAAGAGTTGATCATGAAGGCCATTTAACACCACATGAGAAAATTAGGGGAAAGAAACATGCCATCAATGGAATTGTGAAAAAAATGGAGCAATTTGCCGAAGGTGGCACTTCGTATTCCGGAAAGTGTTTCATATCTCAATCAGCTTGTTACGATGATGCACGTCAAGTGGCAAATCAGATTGAAGAGAAATTTCCAAACCTAAATGGAAAGGTTCAAATCAACTTCATAGGGACGGTAGTCGGTGCACATACTGGGCCGGGTACAGTAGCACTTTTCTTCATAGGAGAGCACCGATAGATTTTTCTGGAAATTTATTTTCTGAAATCATATAATTTAGTTATAAAATTAGAAAATCTCTGATACAATAAGAATGTACAGAGGTTTTTTTTGCGCATGTTTGTCTTTAATTTAACAAAACGCGAGGGGTATTATGAAAAATAGTCTGTATAAAAACATTATAAAGGGGTATTTTTATGGCAAAGAGATTTAAAGCACTTGCAATGTCCGCGTTGCTATTGACTTCAATTGTGACAGCACCAGGGGTAGCTGTTGCAACAAACGCGGTTGACGTAGTTACGTCAGCAACAACTTGGACAGAGACAGAAACACCTACCAAATCGACTACTGATGTCAATGTGGCTCCTGTAGCTACAGAAGGTCAAGTCACTTACACAGTAAAAAGTGGTGACCTTTTCTGGAAGATTGCTAAGGACAATGGTTTGACTACTGCCGAGATGGTTGCACTCAATCCACAAGTGAAAAATGCCAACATGATTTACGTTGGGGACGTATTGATCGTAAAAGCTGGAACTGCAGTTACTGAAACTACTGAAACTACAGTTGCAGAAGGTCAAAAATATTACCTTGGTCTCGGTATGATCTCAAACTACAGATTAAGAGGCGGAGAGAAAGACAATCTTAATGTAACATCTGCAAGCGTTGTATTTGATGGCGAAGGCAAAATCGTTGACATTCAATGGGATGTAATTGAAATTAAAACTTCAATGTTCCAATGGTTGGACAACACAATTGAGAAACCATTGTTAGATGAAGCTGTTGAAGCAGTCTTAGAATGGGAAACAAAAAGAGAAGAAGGTTATGCATATGATATGACACATCTTCTTTCTAAAGGCGCAGCGGACAACTTAACTCAAAATGAATGGTTCGTTCAACTTGACTACTTTGAAGAATACTTCAAAGGCATGACAGTAGATGAAGTTGTTGCATGGTTCAATAAATATACAGATGCTAATGGTAGACCATACAAAGTGGCATACCCAGAAAAATTGACTGAATCTGATTTGGCTACAACTGCTACATTCACAGCAGAAGAACTTGCTATGTTGGTAGACGTTACAACAAGTGCAACTATGTCATTACAAGATGGTCACTCATATTTTATAGATTCTTTGGTTGAAGCTTGGAACCTGAAAGAAGAAATTAAGTAATACATCAAAAATATAGCCACAGGATCTGATCCTGTGGCTTTTATTTTAGTTCCACGACAAAGGCTTGGTTACGTCCGTTGTCTTTGGCAATATATAGTTGTTCATCTGCTAGTTTCGTACATTGTTTAAGATTCATTGCATTGATTTGACCATAACATCCGCCTACACTTATCGTAACTTTTGTAGGAGATAGTCCTTCTAGTGAAGGGATGGATAGGGATTCAATAGAGGTTCTCAATTTTTCAGCATATGATGAAGCCTTATTATAAGAGTCCACTCGGATAAAGCAAAGGAATTCCTCGCCGCCATACCGACCGACAAATCCTTTGTCCCCAACAATTGCCTTAATGTTTTCAGAAAGTGTCTTTAGGCATAAATCGCCTTGGATATGTCCGAAGTTGTCATTGTAAGTCTTGAAATGATCAATATCGATAAAGAATATCACACCTGAGACCGAACCGGTTTCATTGATCTGAGAAGTGAACATTCTATCAATGCCTCTACGATTATAGAGTTGTGTCAATTCGTCGATCAAAGTTTCTTTTTGGAGGGTAGTATTGATGGCCATCAATTGGTTGAGCTCCTCATTGGCGATTTTGATATCGTCTTCGAGTTTGTTGGTCAAGAGTTCAATTTTTTTAGTTCTTTCCTTTTCTTTGAAATACTGGAATTCGACTGATAAGATTTCGAGGCGTTTGGAAAGGTTGACCGCATCGATTTCTTTTTCCTTGACGTGATAAGCCTTGTGGTATGTGAGAGCTTTTTCAAACAAATGTATACGTTCATAATAATTTGATAGAGATTTGTAAATCATGCAGACTTTGTTGTCGAGCTTATTATTGATGGCATGCTCCAATGCCTCATTCCACCTGTTCAGTGGATTTATGCCTGTCAGTTCATCTAGTTTTGCCATTTCTATGAGCAGCTCAACCAAATAAAATTTGTTGTTCACATGTGTGATTTTTTCAAGAGCTGAATTATAATAGAGTTCAGCAGCATTATAATCACCTTTCATCTGCATAGCACGACCAAGTTTGGTTTCAGCTTCACCTTGATTGATCATATCGTTATGCTTCATTACAATAACATAGGATTTCATCAATTCATCGTAGGAAGCATCAAATTTTTCTTGTAGGTAAAAAATTTCGCCAATGTTGAGATGGATTACAGCCTCATTGGATTCCAGTCCATGAGCTAGGCAAATTTCAACCCCTTTTTCATAATAGAATATGGCACTGGAATAATCTTCAGCCATTCTATAGATTTCGCCAATATTGTTGTAAAGTGAGGATTCCAGTCCGGGATCCGTATCTTTATGAATTTTGGAAACAGAATTCATGAAATAATCCAGAGCGTCTGTATAGGCTCCAAAATAAAAGTATATGATTCCAATAATATTGCTGGCTTTTAATATACCAATAGTATTATCATGTTTTTTGAAAATTTCAAGAGCTTGAAAGGCAAGTTCGAGTCCCTTGGAATAATTGGACATGACCCTACAAGCATACGCCATATGAAAAAGTGAGTAACCGTATGATAAAGGCTGATGTGTCGCTTTGGATAGATCCATAGCTTTTTTCGCGAGATCATAGGATTCCTGTGGATTTTGAGTAGCGAGTAATTTTGATTGTTCCAAAAGTTTGTCGATGTTTGTGTTATTATACATATTAAGCACCTCAATTAGATTTTACCCGATTTTTGGGGGTAAGGCTATAGATATTGAAGTATTTAAAACAAAATGGAGGCAAGTGATATGAAAAAAACAATATTGATTATTATTGCAATTGTTTTAATGACCGGGTGCAGCGCACCAGTACTGAGTGGAGCAAAAAAAGTTAAGGTTAATGTTGAGTTCGAGACCGTTGAATTTAAGGGGTTGAGAGCTGCCGCTTCTCAAAATGCGAAAGATGCAATGATCAAGTCCAACCTAACCGGATATGAAATTTTTAAGATTATTTATGACAAGGACAAGAATGTAAATCAACTGATGTCTCCGATCAGTCTTTCGTATGCACTCGCTATGGTTCAAAATGGCGCAGTGGGTGAAACTCAAAGTCAGATCCTCAGCACCTTGAACTACGAGGGTTCACTGGATAACAGCGCATACAATGAAGTCATGAATATCTATAATTATATGGAAGCTACTTCCACCGAAGAAAATCCAAACGCCATATTGAGCATTGCCAACTCACTTTGGGTTCGAAAAGACCTCACTCCTTTACAGCCCTTTGTGGATACACTTAAAAGCGAATTTGACTCAGAAGTCTACAAAGTTGATTTTACTTCTACTGAGACTGTGAGTGCGATGAACAATTGGGTGGAGAACAAAACCAGAGGACTGCTGAAAGACACATTTAAAGAGTTTGATCCCGAGACAGTAGCGGCACTCATAAACACACTGTATTTCAAAGGGAATTGGATGAGTGAGTTCGCTGAAAGCGCTACAAGCAAAATGCCTTTTGAACTTAGTGATGGCTCTAAAATTGATATCGACATGATGAAAAATATGGGATATTATCCTTATATGGAGACCGAATCGGCACAAATCTTATCGATGGGTTATTATGGGGATTTAAGCATGCTCGTGTATCTGCCAAAGGATCATATAGAGGCTTTTTTCACAGATGAAGCCTCTCAAAATGTAATGCTCGGCATCAATCGAGACGCCTTTGAATCTGCAAAAATTGATCTTTATTTTCCAAAATTCGATTTTGAGACCCAAAACAATCTAAAGGAAATTTTGATCAGTTTGGGAATGACACTTCCATTCGATACAAGAAATGCAGACTTTTCAAAACTGGTCGTAGCACCAGAAGGCAATGTCTTCATCAATAACATCTTTCAAAACGCAAGAATCATCGTAGATGAGGAGGGCACAGAAGCCGCAGCAGTGACTGTCGTGGAGATGGCTGTTGAAAGCGCCATGCCAGAGCCAGATGAGCCAATTGAGTTCAAATGTGATCAGCCGTTCTTGCTCGTCATCCAGGACAACATCACCGGAGCCAATTTATTTATGGGCGTGGTCAATAATCCAGTAGAGCAGTAGACGGTAAAGTAGAAAGGACAATATGAAAAAAATATTAATCATCAATGCCCCTGTGTCGGATGTGAAAATTGTCTTAGAAATGGTCAATGCAACATCAAAGATGACGCTGAAGAATTGTTAGATAAAATGAGTAAAGCTGACGGTCTGATCATTGGAACGCCAGTCTATCTTAGACAGATTTCAGGGTATCTTAAAATGTTGATAGATAGAGGTTGTGCGTGGTATCATAGGTCTCCGCTGGTTGGAAAACCTATTTTCTTTGTGACCTCCACTCAAGTATCGGGATCCAAACAAGCGCTCGCTTATCTTAAGGATGTTTCCATTCAATGGGGAACCATTTATACTGGAGCTATTTCAAGAACCATGTTCAATTTTGAGAATGAGGTTACACCAGAATCGATATCAAAATTTCAATTTTACATGGATGAGAGTAACAAAAAGCACTTCAAACCGAGTATGAAACAAATCTTTGAGTTCTACACACAAAAGGTATTGGCAATCCATGTTCTACCTCTTGATTTAATATTTTGGACCGAAAACGGATATTTGGACCAACGCTATTTTTATAAATGTAAAATCAATGTATTCAAACGGATTATTGGGTATGCTTATTTTAGAATGTTGTCACATTTCATAGGGAAAAACAAAAGCCAGTAAAGGAGTACTAACATGGCAATCAAAATTTTTCATATCTCAGATGTACACATCGGCATGAAATTCCAAAGGTATCCCGATACACTAAGGGCCAATCTTATAGAATCGAGATTTGGAGCCCTTATAAATGCTGTCACTGAAGCAGATCAACTGAAATGTGATGTGCTTGCGATAACAGGGGATATATTTGAAACCATCAAAGTTGCAAAACGAGATGTAGTAAGGGTCACTGAAATTCTGGGAGCTTTCAGTGGCGATTATATTTGGATCTTACCAGGTAACCACGATTATTACGATCAGCAATTGCAGTTATGGCAAACTTTCAGCGATACCATGCCAGACAATTGCGTCCTAATGAACGAAAGTAGAGTTTATTCCTTTGAAGTCCAAGACATCGGAGTTGATGTTTACGCTTCACCTTGCGACAGCAAGCACAGCAAGATCAACAATATCGGATGGATCAAGGAAACAAGCCCGGATAAAAATAGAATGAACATCCTCTTGGCACATGGATCCATCAAGGAGATTTCTCCGGATCTCAACAATGAATATTTTCCTATGACGCTTCAGGAACTTGGGGCACTTGATATGGATCTCTGTCTCATAGGGCACACACATGTGCCGTACCCACTCAGTCAGGAAACCACCACCGATAGGGTCTATAACGCAGGCACACCTGAACCGGATGGTCTAAACTATCGTTTTGATGGGAATGGATGGTATATCGAACTGGACCAGCACAAAAATATCCATGCTAAAAAAATAAGACTTGGCACTTATAAATTTTACGACATCGTTCTAAAAGTCAATGACCAATTGAGTGAAACCGAGCTTTTGAAACCATTTGCAAACGAAAATTTGGAAAAGCTTATTGTCAGGATCCACTTGGATGGGTATCTGGATCAGGACCACTATGAAAACAGATATGAAGTGCTCAATGCCACGGAGGAGAAATTCGCCTATGTCGAAATCAACGAAGTGGCACTGAAACCGAAATTCACTTCAGAGACAATAGATAAATCCTTTACAAAAGATTCGGTGCCTTATGCGCTTTTGATGAAACTCATCGACGAGTCAGATGGTGAAACTGCACATCTGGCCTATGAGCTCATGATGGAGGTGATGGACAATGATTAAAAAACTCGATATTGTCCAGTTCGCTGGCATCAACAATAAAACCATTGAATTTGGTGATGGTCTCAATGTCATCGTCGGACGCAACGAAGCCGGCAAAAGTTCGGCCATGGAAGCACTATATGCCACACTTTTCACAAGCACCAGAATCGGAAACAAAAAAGTCGAAGACAAAAGGTTCGCTGAAATGGCGTTTCCTTTTGAAAGTGGTGATCATGCCGAATGTGCCATCATATTCGAATCAGATGGATTTAAGTACAAACTTCATAAATTGTGGCACTCGTCCGATTCCAAAATATCACTTGAAAAAGATGGCACAAAAATTTTGAATCAAAGCATCATAGAAGAAATCATGAAGGCATATCTCGTCTTTGGGGAAGGCACTTACTCGAACGTGATGTTCTCGAAACAGGAGGCTTTCAAAGCACTATTCGACGATATCAAAACAAATCCTGAAACGGTTCAAACCATCAGTCAACTGTTGAAAAACGCATCCATGAATCTTGACGGATTGTCTTTAGAAGCTTACAAAGGTAGACTTGAGAGCGAACTCAAAACATTGACCAGCAACTGGGATATGGAAAAAGAAAAACCTATGAACAACAGATCGTGGCAAAATCCTCACAAGAACAGAATAGGTTTGATTCTTGCACATCATTATGAAGCGGAAAGAGCAGCTTTTGAAGCGAAGTTTACAGAAGAACGTGAGAAAGAACTTGAGAAGGTTCAAGCTGAAATCAAAACTTTGAGTGAGGAAAAGACAAAACTGATAGGTAGGTTGAATGCCATCGCAAGCATCGAAGCCGAAGTCATCAAACATCAAACCTTAAAGGGCAAACTGGATCAAATTGAAAATCAGAACAAAGAACTGCTGGATGTGAACAAAAAATGGCCAGCTGTGGAAGCGGACAAATCAAATGCTGAAAAGAACATCGAGAAAGCTCAACTTAAGTTAGTGAATGTGCAAGAAAAATTAAAGGCAGTCAAGAGTTATGATAAATTCATGCTTGAATATAAGGCATTCGAGAAAAAAAGAGCACTGAATTTGGAAATTGAAAAGAAAAGAACTGAACTCAAGGCATTTTCAAAAATCACAAAAGATGAAGTTACCAGGTTGGAAAGACTGGACAAAGCAATAAGTTCCGCAGATGTGAAACTCAAATCCGCAGAACTCGCAGGCCAACTTTTGAAATCGAATCATCCTGCGATTGTGACCGATGTTTATGGAAACAGTATAAAAATACCTGTTGGAGAAACTTGGACCACGAATGCCTATATGAAGCTCGAAATTGGGGAGCAGGTCACCCTAGAGATACAGTCCAATCAAATAGATTTCACAAAAGTGAAAGAAGAATTCAGACAGAATACAAGCGCTTTAGAGGAAAAGTTGAATGAGCTTGGAGCAAATTCTGTAGAAGATGCCAAATTGAAAAACGCTCAAGCCAGAGAAATTGAAATCAAACTGGCAAGCATTGAAAAGCAAGTGAAAGAGATTCATACTTTTACTGAGGATGTGGATTTTGATGAAAGAAAAAAAGAGTATGACCAAATGTCACTTCCAGCTACTGAAATTCTTGAAGAATCCATTAAAGAGATTCTAAATGAAATAAGAGGTTTTGATCAGAACAAAACCCAGTGTGATTTTCAATTGAAACAATGGCAGGATAAGTTTTCCACCCATGATGATGTCGCAATTACACTCGGTGAGAATTTATCGGAGAAAAAAAGGCTAAATTCCGAATTGTCTGAACTCAGTGAACTGCCTGATGAGTTTTCAACTGTTGAAGAGTATTTATCTGAAATCAGAAATACTCAGAGGCTTAGAGATGACCTCAGTGAGAAAATCAATAGACTGGAAATTGCCGCAGAACGTGTTTTATCCGAACTGCCGGAGAGAAGTTCAGAGGAATTCTATGAAAGTTATGAAGATGAAACTCAAAAAATGACGCAACTCATAAAAAAAGCCAAGCAACTGGAAACTATCATGGAGAAGCTTGATCAAATCTTGGAGCAGTTCAAGCAAGATTCACACAGCGATCTGGAACGTTCTTTTATGCGAAACTTATCCATCATCACCCAGAACAAATATGACCTTATTGATATGGATGATAAACTGGATGTTACTATTGGAAGCAATGACAAAATGCTACCGACAAAACTACTGTCTTCGGGAACACTTGATAGCGTCGCACTTGCATTTAGATTGGCTGTCATTGATGAACTCGGCGGGAGCACTCAAAAACTTACAGTCCTGGATGATTGTTTGGTAAATATGGATGAAAACAGGCAACAAAAGGCGATTGAAATGATCAAGAATCATGCTGAGAGGCATCAGGTGATTTTTGTAACTTGTCACAATTGGGTCGCTGAAATGCTCGGTGGCAATACCATTGAAATGTGATGCTCAAACAAAAAACAGCAAGATTCGACTCGATAATACCTTAGAGCCTAATCTTGCTGTTTTATTTTGGGTTAATTTTCTTTCATATACAGGGCATTCATATTGATCCAATAATTGATTTTGTCATTTTGATTGTCTGAATTGATCTCAATATTGTTGAAGACAAGCAATACTGTAATTTCTGGTGTTTCTATGAGATAAGTCATATCCTCTAGGGTAGCGCTTTCATCTCTGGATTCACTTAGTGGAAATTTTTCTGCTATACGATCAATATAAGTGTTCATATCATCTTCCAAAATAACTTGATCATCCTTTTCAATGATTAGTTTTGGTATCCCGGAGGTTGTGTTGATGGACCACTGAACGAAGTATTTTCCGTTGTCACCATTTACTACTGATGATGAGGATGCATCTCTTCCCACGAAGTTTTCAAGACTGAATGCCCACCTAAATCCTAAGATGTCAACAGCTTCAGAAGGAAGTCTCAGTGAGGCGTAGTTGCCATCATAATATTCCTCTTCAAATCTTGGCATCACCTGCTCAAAGCCGAGTTTGGATTTAAAAATATTGTTCTCGCCCAAATCCCGGTCGAACCATTCAGGCAATTTGGCATCCTGAGCATAAGCCAGATACATGACTGATTCTGTGATAGACTCTCTGACTTTTAGTTCGGGTTCGCTTTGAGCTGGAGTAAGATTGCCATCAGATAGTATGCCTTGTTCAGTCAAGATGTTCTCAAGTCGACCTATTTGCATTGTTACAGGTAGGGCGTGATATCCCAAAATCGGTAAAACAGCTACAACTGCAAGAACACAGGTTGTCAGTGCCAAGGTGATGTGGGATTTTGATTTTCTGATGATCAAGAGCAAAGCTGCTGTCACAGAGAAAATCCAGATTAAAATAAATGAATACTCTGTGGATTGTAAGCCGTAGGTATTCAACTGAATGATGAGTGCCCTTGCCTCAAAAGCTAAGATCACAAGTGCTGCGTATGGAAAAACCAGGCGGTAAAACTGAGAAAAACGCGATTCATGATGCGTCAACATAATGTGTAACCAGATTCCTCCAAGTGCATAACTTGTTGCTATAGCAGACAGTTGTTCGAAAGACGTGTCTGTTGTGGAAAATGCACTTCTAATAGTCCAAAGCAAAAGAACTATAGTCAGTGCGAGAGCAATTGGCACCATGATGTTTCCAAACAAAATCTGAATAAATCGAGGTTGGTCCGATGTTTCCTCAAGCCTTGGGTCATCTTCCCCTTTTCTGAAGTTTGGGAAAAAACCAACGAATATGGTAAAGGATAAAAATCCTACCAGTGTTCCAATGTACTCGTAAACTTTGCTACTCATATCATTATAAAGAAGTGCTTGAATCGCTCCAGCCACACCGGAAACACCACTCATAATGACAAAACCGTAAATCAAGGCTATAAACAAAGCTTTGTGTGTCATAAAAAACGATTTTGATAAATCCAATCGTTCACTATGTCTTGCGGTAACAACAATGAACGAAACAATACTGATAAATATAACCGCTGAAGCTCTTGCAAGAGCAAGATTGGAAATGCTCATATAACGGTAAGTGGCATCTGACAAATCAGACTCCCCAAAGAAATACAGCAGTAAAAACGTGATTACTATCGATCCGACACCGAGCAAGTTGGCAGCAAGAAATGCCTTTTTGGTGTTGACTTTGCTATGTGCCGCAGTGATAGCGGTCAAGCTGAACACTGCTCCTACTGCAAAAGACCAATGTAAAGTGTTAAACAGGAAATTATAGGCCTCCTGTTCGGGCCAATCCATTTGAATCCTGACCATTGTCACGATGGAAAAAGCTAACGCACTGGCAACGGATGCAGGGTATCTTTGAAACGCTTTAAGTGCTCCCTTTGATACTTTGATGATTGATTCTTTAAAAGCATTCATGATCCATACCTCCATTCTAGTTGGAACTATTATCATTTATACCCTAAATCTTGAAGGCTCCCACATAAGTTTTGAGTGTCTCACTGCTTGACTTGACTGTTGCAACTTCCTTTGCCACATGATCTGAGACAGAAACGATTTCAGTGATATTCTCTGCTACTTCTGTGACCCCACGTGCACTTTCATTGATGGTAATGGAAATGTTGCTGATAGCTTCAGTGACTTCAGCAACGGAAGTTTTCATCATATCCATTGTGGATACGAAGTCTCCGAACATGGTATTCAGATCATTGGCATCAGTATTGTACTGTTCTCCAAGGTTCATCAACTGATCATAATCCCTAAGGACCTTGGTCTCAATGAATCCAATCAACTGTGTTGCGCTATCTGTTAGGTCATTTACAGAGGAAATGACAACGTTTGTGACCTCTTGAATTTCACTTGCAGACGATTGACTTGTTTCAGCTAGCTTTCTGATTTCATCTGCAACCACTGCAAATCCTCGTCCAGCTTCTCCTGCACGTGCTGCTTCAATTGCAGCATTGAGGGCAAGTAGGTTTGTTTGCTCAGCGATACCCAATATTGAATTCGAGAGTAAATTGATTTTCTCGACTTCTCTTGATTTTTCTATTGAAATTGAGAGTGTGGATTTTGAGGACTCATAGAGTTTGACGGCTTCCGACTTCGCTTTAACAGAACTAGCTTTAACGGACTCCGATCTCATCTTGATCTCATTGGCAAAAGATACACCATTATGCGCTTTTCCCACAATATTTGTGATCAATTCATCAATTTCATGCGTGGTAGCGTCTATTTCTTCTGAAGCTGCACTAGTTTCTTCCATACTTGCAGAGAGCTGTTCAACACTTGCTGAAATGTTTTCGATGTATTCATTGAGCTGTTTTACCTGAACAGTGACTTCTTCAGAGAGTTGATCCAGCCCATCGGCATTTTGATCGATGTCTTTGACCATGCCATGAATTTTGTGGGAGAATCCGTTGAAAGCACTGGCTAAAACTTGGAATTCATCATTGGCCTTCAAGAAAATCTGCTTGGTGAGGTCATTGTTTTCCGTTGCACCTGTTAATTCATGAGTCAATTTTTTAAGTGGTCCGGTTATCGATCTGTAAATAACGATTGAGGAGATCAATGAGACAACTACTCCGAATATCAATGCAATATATGCTGTGTTTTTAGTTTGTTGACTAATGACGTTGACTAGTTTTTTTTGTGATTCAGAGATCTCATTGCTGGTGATCCTGATACGATCTATAAAACTGAAAAGAATATCTTTTTGCTTCATCATATTTTCATCAATTATAAAAAGTCTGTTGCTGCTATGAGCGTAACTTCCTATTTCGCTGGTGATGACTTGTACCACACTGGCTTTACCGAGTTCCCTCAATCGATTGCTCATGGATATGATATTTGATTGGGCTTGTTTAGCACTACTGGTGAGTAATTCAAGCGATTCACTGCTTTCAGTGATCAGGTAATCTTTTTCAAGTTGACTAAGAGTATTGATCGTAAAAGCGATTTCTGAGCTATCGATGATGACTTGGTAGAGTGATTCCATTTCACTTGGGTTTTCAAAACCTTCTGCTTTTTTTTCTTCAAGGAGTTGAAGCAGTTCTGCTTTAAGTTGGTTGATGGACGCCGTCGCTTTCTCTGCATTCAGTTCGAGCTCCTCAATCGCATTAAGACGATCAGATTTATTTTTGAGATAAAGTTCAAGTTCTGTTTCATAAGAGGAGACCAGATCTTTGATTTCAGTGATTTTTGCAATTGTCTGAGCATTTTTTTCAGTGGATAGAATTAGAGCTGTTGTAGAATGAATGCTTTCAAGTTCTGAATCAATGATTTCCAAATGATTAGATTCATCAGTGAGTTCGTATTCGCTCTGATTGAAAAGTACCTGATCAATGTTTCTGATAATTTGATTCACATAATCGTTGGTTTGAATGATGTTGTTCAAATTGATGATGCCCTGGATTGTGAAGAGTAATGCACCAACGATAATAAAGAATAGAATGGCATAGCTGGACAATAATTTGATCCTGACGTTGAGAAAAGATGATTTTGTGCGACTTTTTCTTGGTTTCATGGAATTCTCCTGTTATTGAAATATTTGCATCAGCCTTACAATTGTACCATTCTCACAGAAAACTGACTATAAATTATAAAAAAAATCGAAAAATGTCAGAAAATTATGAAAAAATGAAAAATCTTGTTTTAAAATCTGTACAATCTGTGGTATGATATTAGGTAAGCAGGCAGATTAACAATTACAAAAAATGACTATGGAGGAAATTTTATGCATAAGATGGATTTATTTGCAGCAATTTACGATTATATTGAGAATTTATTTTCAATGAAATTGGGCGAACACGAAAAACAATCTATTAAAGACTCTTTCGAGAAGATCCACATCAGCGATGGAATTGAACGAGCAATCAAAGCTATCGAAATGGGACTGCATGTAAAACTTCCAGAAGAACTTTTTTGGGAAAACAGAGTCGAACATCATCACGATTCCATTGAGATGAAACTACAAAGATTAAATTTTGAAGCTTCCATGTGGTCCAGAGAATTTCATGAAGGACTTTATTCCAGTGAAGCAGGAGAATAATCATAACCTAATAGAGCAATCCTTTGCCATAAGAGCGAGGGATTTTTTTTGTGCCAAATCGAAGAACCTGTTAATAAAACTTCAAATATTTTTCTATAGGAAAAGCGGTTGATTATGGTATACTAGCTCGTGAGGGTGAAAATTTATCCCGGAATAAAGTCAGCGTTTGGAGGCGAAATGTCAAACCAATTCTCATCAAAGGCACTTGAAGCGAATTTGGCTCAAACGAAGTTTGTATCCACTAGAGTTCCGGACAATCAACTTTGGTTTTGTGAATTGTCAAAAGACAAATGGGATATTCATAAGAGAACTATGGACTTTGTTAAGGAACTTAATCATGCTTATAGAAACAACAAATATGTGATCGAGTCGCTACACGATATTTGTCTGGAAGACTTATGGTTCTATGATGGTCTTGAGGACTCAGAAAAGGCTTTTGGAGTCTTCATTGATATATTTGAGGGGCTTTTTCGTTCCGTGACCAAACTTGAGCAGAGAGATCTACTCATTAAATGCCTTGTGAAGTTTATTGATAGACTCGCCGCACTGGAAGAATTCCCAGTATCAATCGTGCAAAGGGCATTCGATGTTATTCGTAAGGATATGAAGCAAAGTGCATTGCTTTATATTCAGAACTCTCGCTACTTTAAAACATATTTCAATCGAATTGCAAAGGTGGAGTGCTTCGCGCCTCAAATATACGAAATCACTCACGATGTGGTACTAAGAAGCATAGATTACTGGGAAGAGACCTCTCAGGTGGAAGAATGGTTCGCTTCAAAATCCGACCTGTTTCATGTACTACAGGCGGATGATTTAAGAGCAATCGGGAAGCCTTTTTTTTATGCGCTCAGACAAAATCATGCGAGTGCCAAAGATTGGGAGTCCCTTCAAAATTTGATGTTTTTCAATGACATTTCAGGTTATTTCAGGAGTTATGCCCAAAGAATGGAATCCCATCTGGAAACCATACATTATCTTTATTATTTGCTCAGACTTCCTGGCATGGCCAATTATAACAAACATTTGCTCTATGATATCAATAGAAATTTGAGATCGGTTTTTTCTGAAATCAAAGAGGAGGAGGTCAAACCATTTATTGATGTGATCATGGATGAACTCAAACTCCTTGAGGAATCTCAGGGAAGTACCGTTCTTGATTGCATATCCA
Source organism: Bacillota bacterium (assembly GCA_024636005.1). Lineage (GTDB taxonomy): Bacteria > Bacillota > Clostridia > Peptostreptococcales > Acidaminobacteraceae > Fusibacter_D. Next base: position 30,330 of record JAGXHV010000091.1, on the reverse strand, counting down.
CACTAGGGAAAGAAATCCTTTATACGGGTAAGCAACACCATATCAGATATTTCGTCACCAGACTGATCGAATTCGGGTTTGTCGGACCTGGTGTTTTGAAACTCAATAAGGATTGGCAGACTTCGGTCCATTCCAATCATGTAAAAAACATTCGAACATGGATTGAACTCATCGCCTCAGCACCAAAAGGTACGAGAGAGCTCTTGGCGGCTTTGATCGTCAATCTGAAACTCAAAGGGATTTTCATATCCGATACTGACCTGTTTCAAAGGGATGTCACTAGGCTTCTCAATTCTCAGATTGCTCCAACTTTCCGAGAAATCAAGCAACTTGCGAAGATATTCCCAATCTATTTCACAGACATAGGAGCGGAAGGGAAGCTTAGGGAATGCTCAACTGCAATGGATGAACTTGAACTTAGAAAAGATAAGTTGATCCATTTTTTGAGAAAACAAATTCATACAGAAAGTAACAATACTCATATTGAACTGACCAGACAAATCATCTTTTATTGGTATGACAGGAATCCTTCTCACTTGTCGGGACTTCTTCCACAAGATGTGGAAGACTGGCTTCAAAACGACAAAGCCATGCTTAAAGGTGTTCATGGAGTCATGAATTCAATTTGTGATGCTCTCGGAAGTGGTCCTATGGATGTTTTAACCCTCGGAATGGATATTATCGAAAAAGCATCAGGGAGCCTTTCAGATTGTGAGATGAGGGACAAAAAACGTGTACTTAATCTTTTTAAAGTTTACTTTCTTGTTATGGAGAAGTATTCCCTAGAAGCGACGGATATCATAAAAATATTAAGTGAAAACGATAATATTCCCAGCGAGACTCACTTGAAACTTCAGGAACAGCTTAAATCAGGAAAGAACATTGATGCGCTTCAATCCATTTTTGAAATCATGAGAAAGTTGAAATCAATCATACTTGATCCCGTGATCAGTGTCGGTCAAGAGAACATCTTTTATAAACGACATGTTGCAGCTGGAATTCCGTCCATGTATGGGCAGTATATCGAACCGAAATTTGAGTCGCTTGGGTTGTTATACAGACTTGAAAAGACCGCATCAAAACTCATGGTGAAAATAATGGGTGAGGTGGATTACTCAAGTATTGATATGAAGCTTCTTCAGCAAATTCACGACGTATTCGAACTTTTCAGGGACGGCCATGAACTGGATGGCATTTCGAACGAGGGATTCAATTCAAGACTCGACATGCTGAGGTATGGATTGACTTCACCAAGCTTTTCACTTGACCAATATATCAACATCTTCCAGTTCATGGCAAGAGACATCAAGCACATCATTGACGAGTATTTCATCGATGTATACGAAAGACCACTTAAAATCATACTGAGAGATCTTGATGAGAAAGACCGACTTGTGGCATCCGATCAATTTTTCAGGGACAATTTGGATTCTTCATTCCTAATCCATAATCTTGACCAATTCATTTCAGAGGTCACCTATAACTTTTCTGGGAAAATGCAAGATGTGGCATATAAGACTGTTCAAAACAGTGCCGGCTATGACAGCAATAAGGTGATTTGCAATTTGGATGAACAAGCCCCCGCTCTAGACAATCCAGTCTTCTTAGGATCTAAAGCGTTTTTTCTCAAAAGGCTTTGTGCCCTGGAGTTTCCAGTCCCGAGTGGTTTCGTTTTAACAACAGAGGTATTCAGACACAAGGAAACCATCCTAAGCCAAGCATCTGTTGAATCAGAACTGGACGAAATGATTGAAGGACAATTGAAGCTACTGGAAATCAAGACCGGTAAGCGATTCGGTGATCCAAACAATCCACTTCTTTTATCGGTACGCTCAGGCTCTTCTTTTTCATTGCCCGGTGCCATGAGGACATTTTTGAATGTTGGCATCAACGATGAAATCGCAGAGCGTTATTCGATGACCAGCGAAAACGGCTGGACAATTTGGGATTGTTATAGAAGGTATCTGCAAAGTTTGGGTCTGGCACAAGGTCTCGAAAGAGATGTGTTTTATAAAATTATTGTAGCCTATAAGCAAAAATACGGGGTGATTTCAAAATCCGATTTGACCCAAAATCAAATGAAAGCCATAGCAATGGCATACAAGGATGCTTTGATCCAAAACGGCATACACATTGAACGCGATACTCTTAAGCAATTGAAAAAAGCGATTTATAGCGTCATCGAATCTTGGTTCTCAGACAGTGCAGTCAGCTATAGAGCGCATATGGAAATCGCTGAGGAGTGGGGGACGGCTGTATTGATCCAGCAAATGGTCCTTGGTAACAAATCGAAGCAGTCGGGAACTGGTGTTGTGTTCACCAACAGTCCGTTTAACGATCTGTCAGGAATTCAACTGTTCGGAGACTTTGTTCTTTGCTCACAGGGTGAGGATGTTGTATCTGGACTGGTAAATACTCTTCCAATCAGTGAAAGTCAACGTATAGCGAGCCATGAGGAGAGTACGGTTTCTTTGGAGATGAAATTTCCGAATGTGTACAGCGCACTTTTGAATCATGCCGGTAGGCTCATTGAGCAGCATGGTTTTGTGCATCAGGAAATTGAGTTCACATTTGAATCGGATGATCCTGAAGATTTGTATATTTTGCAGACGCGCAACCAAAAGCTCAAGAAGAAAAAAGAAGATGCGCTTTATTTTCAGGCTTTTAAAAAGTGTTCTGTGGTTGGCAGAGGTATAGGTGTCAATAGTGGGGTCATATCGGGATTGATGGCCTTTGACGCGCATGATATAGCACTACTTAGACAGGAATATCCCGGTATGCCAGTCGTACTGGTGAGGCCATATACTGTACCAGATGACATTCCACTGATCTTTTCAGCGGATGCCATTGTCACCGCAAAAGGGGGCATCACGTCCCATGCCGCAGTGACGGCAGCGAGCCTTGGAAAAGTATGTATCGTCAATTGCAAAGCTCTTAAAGTCAATGAAATTGGGAAGACTTGTACTTTTGGTGAACATGCATTCAAAAGCGGCGATGAGATTAAAATTGACGGTTATCTGGGCAATATCTATATTGGCAATTCATGCACACTTGATGTGCAGTGACATTATAAGAATCAGAGGGAGGCAGTAAGGTGAATACTACATTACAAAACAAGAGGTTGTTGGGTATCAATGGAATCGGTCGAATTGGAAAATTGACTCTATGGAATCATCTGAACATGAAACATTTCGATGGGATTGTAATCAACGCAGGCAGAGAAATTGGAAAGAGCATGGAGGATGTGATGCAATATCTGTCCACGGATTCGACGTATGGATCCCTGGACAAGTTCATGTATGGTTATTCCGGAAAAACATGTGATGTCAAACTGATCGATGAAGCACAGCGCATCATCGAAATGGACGGAATCCCAGTAAAAATCCTGACGACAGCTAGAAATCCAAGAGATATCGAATGGAACACGGAAGGTGTCCGAATCGTTGTGGATTGTACGGGTGTATTTCTAGATCCAACAGTACCTGCGGACCATCCAAAAGGCAGTCTCAGGGGTCACCTCGAAGCAGGAGCTGAAAAAGTCATTTTGAGCGCACCTTTCAAAATCAAAGATTCGTCGAGAAAAATGCCTGAGGACAGCGGCATGTTTGTGTACGGTATCAACCACATGAAATACGATCCGATGAAGCATCATGTAATCTCTGCAACAAGTTGCACGACAACGGGACTCTCACATATGATGAAACCCCTTGTCAGCACAGAGGAGACTTCGCGCATCGTAACGGCATCGATGACCACTGTGCATGCGGCTACCAACAACCAAAGTATTTTGGATGCTGCTCCGGGCGCGGGGGTTGGTGACCTAAGAAAGGACAGGTCACTTTTCAACAACATCATTCCGACGAGCACAGGTGCTGCCATCGCACTTGAGGAAGTCATGCCTGAGATCAAGAGCATTGGTTTCATGGCGGATTCGATTCGCGTTCCTACCAGCACGGTATCGCTTATATCTCTCAACCTTACATTCCACACGACGCTGACGGAAAATGGAGAGCCTGTGATCACCAAAGAGTTCATCAACGATGTCTATAAAAAAGCGAGCGAAGGCGCGCAAAAGGGTCTTCTTTATTTCAGCAACAATCAAAATGTATCCTCCGACCTCATGGGCATGCAAGCTGCAATTGTCATAGAAGGTCAGGAGAATCATACCAGAACAGGATTTTTGCCACTCAATGCTGAAACTTTGTCACGTCTTGGAATTGAAGTGACTCAGGATGCAAATCTTCCAGTGACCCATGCCAAAATCTTTGGATGGTATGACAATGAGTTCGGAAGTTATGTCAATTGTTTGGGAAAACTGACCAAGTATCTCGACAAAAATCTTATATGATCAATTAAAATCAGCCTCTTCATTCGAAGGGGCTTTTTTTGATTTGTTCGCAATTGTGAAGCGTCTCAAATAATGTTAAAATACAGATAATAGCCAGTGAGTGGTTGTCGATTGAGACAAGGAGGCATTATGAAACGGATTCTTTTATGGGTTTTAAGTATATTAATGGTACCAGTTCTGGTTTTTGTGTTATTTTTGGCCTACAGCATCATTACGGAGTACAAACCGGATGAGGTAGAGGAAGGCATCATTTTAAATGAGAAGACAGTTAATGAAGTAGAAATGTCATCTTTTCAAGTGACAACTTACAATATAGGTTATTCCGGTCTCGATGCCGCACAGGATTTTTTCATGGACGGTGGTACTATGTCGCGTTCATCGAGTCTCGAGCAAACTGAGAAAAACCTGTTCGGTGTTCTTAAATTCATGACTGATACAGAATCCGATGCTTATCTGCTCCAAGAAGTGGATGAAAACTCTTCAAGAAGTTTCAAAATCAATCAAGTGGAGCGGATTGTAGAAGAATTTTCTTCATACAGCAGTACTTTTGCTTATAATTTCAAGACGGGTTGGGTGCCTATTCCTGTAGCAAATCCAATGGGTAAAGCCATCTCTGGTCTGTTGACGCTTTCGAAAATGAATCCTGAAACGACGACCAGGTATCAGCTTCCCGGTGATGAACCTATTCCAAACCGTTATTTTGATTTGAAAAGAGCAATCTTAATGAACACGTATCCGCTGGACAATGGGAAAACCCTGATTCTAATGAATGTACATCTCTCTGCTTTCGATAAGGGTGGATTGATCAGGGCACAACAAGTTGAGTGGCTGATCAGTTATATTGAAGAAATCTACGACCCCAACGAGAATTACTTCATCATTGGTGGCGACTGGAATCATTTGCTATCTCAAGAGTTTTTCGATCGTATCGAAGGAGAACCTGAATCATGGATCGCGGTAATTCCCGATTCGATTGAAGCCACTGGATTCAATCTTGTATATGATGAAACAGTCAATACGGTTCGCTCATTGGTCACTCCTTATGAACCTGGCGTGAGTTTTGAGACCGTTATAGATGGTTTTCTTGTCTCTCCAAATGTAAAGGTAGTCTCAGTAATGGGACACGACCTCGGCTTCAAGGATTCCGACCATCAGCCCGTGACCGCTGTGTTTGAGTTTGAGGAGTAGAAGAGGTACCAATTAGGGACAGGTGCAAATTGGTACCAGTAGTTAGTGGTATTGCGCTCTCATGAGCGCAGTGGTTAGGAAAATCAAACGATGAAGATTAAAACCACCCAGATTTCCCTGTACTTAAACAGAAAGGACACTTAATGAAATTTTCGCATAATTTATTAGACCTACACACACATACTGTGGCAAGCGGCCACGCATATAGCACATTGCTTGAAAATATTCGCGCTGCAAAAGCAAAAGACATGAAAATCATCGGGGTATCAGATCATGGACCGATGATGCCTGATGGGGCGCATCAATTTTATTTTCACAATCTGAAAACACTACCAGAAATCATTGAAGGAGTGCGTGTACTTAAAGGCGCTGAAGTCAACATACTTGATGAAAGTGGTGAAATTGACATCAAAGGTAAAGCTCATACTATTCTGGATTACGCCATTGCAAGTCTTCACATCCCGTGTTTTGAAAATTTGGATGCTGTAGGCAATACCAATGCTCTGATCAACGCTATGAATCATCCGGTTGTAAAAATCATCGGACATCCGGATGACAGCAGATATCCGATGGAGTACGAACGATTCGTTCTTGCAGCTATTGAGCAACATGTTCTGATTGAGATCAACAACAGTTCCCTGTTGCCAACGGCAACACGTGAAGGGGCACATGAAAATTATAAAACATTACTTGGTTACTGCAAACAGCATGGAGCTGCAATTATTATAGGGAGCGATGCCCATTTTTCAGAGCATGTAGGTGCCAAGGAAGAAGCCGCTTTTATGCTTGAGGAGATTGATTTTCCATCACATCTGGTTGCAAATTTTAATGAAACGTTGTTTTGGGAATATATCAAGGGGTAGAGGAAGAGTAGGGAGAGCAGGGAGGAGCAGGAAGAGCAGGAAGAATAGGAAGGGCAGGAAAGTCAAAAACGTTGTACATATATGCATCTTTTGACCTTAGTCTTGATTTTAGATTTTCCTGATTTTCCTGCACTCTCCTGATTTCCCTGCACTCTCCTGATTTCCCTGCACTCTCCTGCACTCTCCTGCACTCTCCTGCACTCCCTGCTTTCCCTCCCAGGTACCAATTTGTACCTGTCCCCAATTAGTACTTCTGGAGGCAAAATGAAAATACTACTTTTTTTGACAAAAGGCGTTGAACTCATCGAGATGAGTGCATTCGTCGATGTATTCGGATGGAACCGGAGTTTCAACCATTCGGACACGCAAATTGTGACGTGTGGTTTCAGAGAAGAGATTGTCACCACATTCGATGTGAGACTGAAAGTGGATCTGCTCATTGATGACGTGATTCTGGAAGAATATGATGCCCTGGCAATTCCGGGCGGATTCGGGAATTATGGATTCTATGAAGATGCCTACAACGAGAAGTTTCTCGATCTCATAAGGGCATTCAATGATGCAGGCAAGTACATCGCCACCGTTTGCGTGGCGTCACTTCCTCTCGGAAAAAGTGGCATACTGGTCGGAAAACGGGCTACTACATATCATCTTATGGAAGGCAGACGTCAAAGACAACTTGAGGCATTCGGGGCAATAATTGATGAAGACCCGATAGTGACAGACGGTAACATCATCACATCTTGGTGTCCGTCTACAGCGGCTGGTGTTGCATTTAAATTGCTGGAACTTTTGACATCCAGAGCAGAAGCAGATGAAATAAGAACCATAATGGGCTACTGAAACTTATTGGATTAAAAGGAGGCTAACATGTCAGAAACATTGAAACAGGAATATTGTGAACCTTGTTCATTGGGCACACCACCACTAGAAGGTGAGGCGCTGGATACTCTTTATAAGGAAATCGACTCGGATTGGGAACTTGTAGAAGGTAAAAAAATCACACACAAATATAAATTCAAAAATTTCAAGGAAGCACTTGAATTCGTCAATAAAGTTGGAGCAATTGCAGAAAATGAGGGACATCATCCAGATATTGAACTCGGGTGGGGGAGAGTCCTCGTCAGTCTTATGACACACAAAATCGGAGGTCTTTCCAGAAATGACTTCATCATGGCCTCCAAGATCGACGACTTGAAATGATATCATCTACCAAACACTCGCAGTTAATTTTGTGAGTGTTTTTCATTGTAATTTTAGTACTTGTTGCGGTATAATAATTAGATTAACAAAAAATTTATATGGAGTGTATGCAACCATGATAAAACACAGTGACCCTTTTGAACTGAGTGTGGAGTACGACCTTTTCAACTCGACCTTTGGAAGTGAAGTTCTGGAACTCTTTGAAATAGAATCGCTTATTTATGAATGTGAAAAGAGCATCATTTATAAAGTCTACAGAAAGACTGATTTCAATATTTTCATGCTCATGGCTTTCAGAAAACTAAGTGATCCTGATCTCAATATTGAAAAGCTGACAGATCTTTATCACGATAGGAATTCTGAAACCCTATTTATTGGGGAAACGGACACATTTCAATATGTCATCAAACCGTTCATTGAAGGTATGGGCAGAATCCAGTAGAATTAATTTCATAATCTTGTTCCCATACTCCTTTATAGTGTTAAAATGATGATATAGAGCACAAAAGGGAGTCATACATAAATGAATAAGAAAAAGTCATGATATTGAACTCGGATGGGGAAAAGTTATCATCAGCATCACGATACATAAAATTGGTGGCCTTTCAAGAAATGACTTCATCATGGCATCCAAGATAGATGACTTGAATTAATATTGAATACCAAACACTCACATCATAGTTCGTGAGTGTTTTTCGTTGTAATCATAGTGCTGGATGCGTTATAATAACTAGATTGATAAAAACTTTGTGGAGTGTAGGAAGCTATGGCAAGATGTAATGAACCGTTTGAAATGAGTGTGGAGTACGACTTATTCAACTCACTATTTGGGAGTGATGTGCTTGAATTTTTTGAAATAGAATCGCTGATCTATGAGACTGAAAAAAGCTTAGTTTATAAAATCTCGAAAAAAACCGATCAGAGCAAATATACGCTCAAAGCAATCAGAAAACAAAGCGATATAGTGCTCAATGTTGAGAAACTGACACATTTGAAACATGATGGAATGGCAGAAATCATTACCGTTGGAGAAACGGAAGTATTTCAATACATCATCAAGCCTTACATAGAAGGGAGGACACTCAGAACCCTAATCTGCGAAAATGGTATTATGGGAGAACCACTTGTCAAATCAATAGCATCGGATCTCATCACAGTTCTGAAGTATCTTCATAATCAAAAGGATGCAGTCATATTCAGAGATTTAAAACCAGCAAATATTGTACTTACTCCGGCGATGAGTCCCGTTTTGATTGACGTGGAAACCATGCGCGAACTTAAGACAAAAAACAACTCCGACACTTTTTTCGTTGGGACACAAGGCTACGCCTCACCGGAGCAATATGGGTATAGGCAATCTGATGAACGCTCGGACATATACACATTTGGTGCCACGCTCTACTATATGTTGACTGGTACAGATCCCGTTGCAAGTGCTGTGTCAACCGAGACTTTGAAAGCACTAAATTCATCCATCAGCACGCACATGTCCGAGGTCATCGTCAAGTGCATGCAGTTCAATCCTTCTGAACGTTATAGCTCCATGGATGAATTATATTCAGCTATATTTTTCCTGGAAAGCAGCAAGCGCTCAATCAAGTGGAATAAATCCATCATTGTTTTATCGCTTGCTGTGAGCCTTATTTTATTAATCGCAAGCATTTACAATCAGCCTAAAATTGATGAGTCGATAGCTCCAGAGTCTGAAATCCAAACAAATGAAGAAGCATCACAGAAGTCATTCTCACCAAGCGAAAATTACATCAAGCCAGATTTGCCATACCTATCCGAGGCAGATGTAGATCTTAACAAGATTCCTGTCATCAGATCTGGAATCAGCATAGCGAGGAATGGTAATGATGATACTTATAGGATTAAAATAGATCAAAATGATATGGATCCTGCTCTCATTGGCTATCATTATATCTCCATATTTCAAGTCGAAGAGAAGCCCAACGAGCTCGACCTAAAAGAAATGATTTATAACGCGGTCGCAAAGGGTTACGGTCTTGTCAAATATGAGGAAACTGGTTATGGTTCCATTAATCGAACGAAAAACTTTGTCATCTTGATCTACGATGAAAACTATACTTGTCTTGGTTATCAATACTTTTAAAGTCAAAAAAAAATAGTCAGATAATTCAAAAAACATATAGACAATAAAAAAGAGTCATGATATTATTATCTCAAATGTAACTAGTTTCAAAAAGAATTTCCAATCCTCCGAAAGTACTTCGGAGGAAAAAAATGAAACAAATTGTAACTAGTTACAAAATAAAGGGGGATATTATGTCAAAAGAACCTAAAGAAGTAATGGTGCACGACGACTACGCACATGAACCAGTTCCTGACAGTGCAAGAAGAGGACTTCTGTCCATGTCAATGGTTATGCTTGGCTTCACATTTTTCGCTGCTAGTATGTGGACTGGTGGAACACTTGGAATGGGGTTCAGGGTGTTTCCGGATTTATTGATTGTTGTACTTTTCGGCAACTTGATTTTAGGCGTCTATGGTGGATTCTTAGGCTTTGCAGCAGCAAAAACCAACCTGTCCACACACGTTTTGGCACGTTATGCTTTTGGAGTGAATGGATCAAAACTACCGTCATTCATGCTCGCTTTTACTCAAATCGGATGGTTTGGAGTAGGTGTAGCCATGTTTGCATATCCCATCAACAAATTTACAGGCATCTCAGTATGGCCGCTAATCATCATCGGTGGTGCATTGATGACTGCAACAGTGGTCATCGGATTTAAAGCAATTGAGTGGATCAGTAAAATTGCCGTTCCGGCAATTATCATATTAGGAATTATGTCCGTTACAAGAGCAATTACAACTATGGGAGGCGTGAAGCCACTCCTTGATGTGGAGCCTGCGTCATCCATGACACTTGCAGTCGGGGTCGCACTTGCTGTAGGGTCGTTCATCAGCGGCGCCACTCTCACACCAGACTTTGTACGTTTTTCAAAGACAAAGAAGATTGGTGTATCCGCAACAGTTATCGGATTCACATTCGGTAACAGTTTGATGTTCATGTTTGGTGCAATTGGTGCCATATCCACAGGAATGTCAGACATTTCGGAAGTACTTGCGGCACAGGGGCTCCTTGGAGCAGGAATCGCGCTTTTGGCACTCAATATCTGGACTACGAATGACAACGCACTTTACGCATCAGGACTTGGCCTTGCCAACATCACTGGATTAAAGAGAAAACATCTGACTATAGCGGCAGGTATTATCGGAACAATATTTGCAATTTTCCTCTACAACAATTTCGTCGGTTGGTTGAATTTCTTAAGTGTGTCATTGCCTCCAATCGGTGGTATCATCATTTCAGATTTCTACCTCAGAAGAAAGAAGATTTACCCGCTTGCGTCTGAACATAAGTTTATGAGTGTGAACTGGGCATCCATCATAGCTTGGGGTCTTGCTATAGGAGTGTCGGTTATTTCACCAGATACAGGTTTCTTTTCTATAGCACCACTCAATGCCATACTTTCTGCAATTTTATTCTATTATGTTTTAGATATTGTTATGAATGGTAACAAGGTAGTGGTAGAGGATATTCCCGAGCAATCGAACTGATGACAGGAGGACATGAATGCATTTAATCATTAAAAACGCAAAATTGAGAAATTATGAAACTTTGATGTCCATTGGCATTGAAAATGGTAAAATTGTTGCAATTGACCATGATATAACCGCAGAAGCAGCAAAAGTGATTGATGCTAAGGGTCATTTGGTGTTACCACCATTTATCGATCCACATCTACATCTGGATGCAGTACTCAGCGTTGGTGATCCTAGATTCAATGAGTCGGGCACATTGCTGGAGGGCATACAAATTTGGGGAGAACGTAAGCCTTTTCTAACCAAAGAGATATTGAAGAAGAACGCCATTGAAGCCATCAAATGGGAAGTCGCCAATGGTGCACTCAAAATAAGAACTCATGCAGACACAACAGATCCAACACTTCTTACAGTGGAATCTTTACTAGAAGTGAAAGAAGAAATGAAAGAGTTGGTTGACCTTCAAATCGTAGCCTTTCCTCAAGACGGCATTTTCACCACAAAAGAGGGACTGAATCTGATGAAACGCTCGCTTGAAATGGGTGTGGATGTGGTTGGAGGAATTCCTCATAACGAATTTACAAGAGAAGACGGGGTAAAGGACGTTGAAACTGTATTTGAACTCGCTGAGAAATTTGATGCATTGATCGATATACATGTGGATGAAACCGGTGATGATCAGTCCAGATTTGTGGAGGTCATGGCCAAGGAAACCATCAACAGAGGTTGGCAGGGTCGCGTGACAGCGAGTCACACTACAGCTATGCACAATTACAACAATGATTACGCTTTCAAATTGATTGGAATTCTTAAACGAGCTGAAATGAATATGATCACCAATCCTTTTGACAATTCGGTGCTTCAAAACCGTACGGATGGTTATCCTCGAAGAAGAGGGCACACACGTGTGGATGAACTGCTCGCTAGAGGTGTCAATGTCAGCATTGGTCACGACAGCATCATGGACCCGTGGTATCCAATGGGCAAAGGAAGCATGCTCCAGGCTGCAAATTTGCTCCTCCATACAGCTCACATGAGTGGCTATAGTCAAGTATCACAATTGATTGACATGATCACTGACAATTCAGCCAAAACAATGAACCTTGCAGAGGGCTATGGTATAAAGGTGGGCAATCAAGCTGATATGATCATTCTTGATGCCACATCAGAATTCGATGCCATCAGGCTTATGAGCGAATGTCTTTATGTCATTCGAAAAGGCAATATTGTCAGTGTAGCACAGCCTGCAACTAGAATGCTGAACTTCGGGGACGAAGTAAGAAATATCGATTTCAAATTATAAAGGATAAATATTCGTGAGGCGTGAAAGTTTGATTTTCACGCCTTACTTTTATTATGATATAATGTTTTCAGTGGCAATTACTAAAGTGAGGTGAGTGCTTTGAATATAAGAGATGTGGCTCAACGAGCAGGCGTATCTGTTGCGACGGTCAGCCGGGTTCTTAATCATCCGGATCAAGTGACACCAAAGACAAGGGAACGAATTCTTGATATTATGAAAGAACTGGACTACACCCCAAATTGGTTCGCTAGAGGTCTTAATCTCAACCGTACTGGTGTCATCGCGCTCCTGATCCCAAACATATTGAATCCGATTTACACAGAAATCGCCAAAGGCGTTGAGGAAGTCGCCCATAACAAGGGATACTATACTTTGCTGTGCAATTCAGAGGATTCCAAAGAAAAAGAAGCCGCTTACATAGAGATGTTGCTTCACAGAAAAGTGGACGGTCTGATTTTTATAGCAGGCCATCTCGATCCCAATTTGATGACCAAAATAGAAGAAACCCATTTGCCTGCGGTCATGATTGGTAAAATCGAAGGCAATTGGCAGTTCAGTTCAGTATACACCGACTATTTCGAAGGGGCCAGAAAAGCGACGACCCATCTGATTGAAAACGGATATAAGAGCATTGCCCATATCACAGGCAATCTTCGTTTTATAGAAAGTGCTGAAAAATTGAATGGTTATCGGGAAGCCCTTAAAAATTCAAATCTTGAGATCAACCCCAAATGGATTATTGGCGGAGAGGAGACCATTGAAGGGGGTTATCTGGCTGCAAAAAGATTGGTTAGAAACGCCAATCCTCCGGAAGCAATATTCATCGCAAATGATTGGATGGCGTTCGGTGCTATTGACGCCATTAAGACAGAAGGTTTGAGAATCCCTGAAGATATTGCTGTTATGGGCTTTGACAACAATAGGATGTCAGGACTCGTGGAACCCAAACTCACTACGGTAAATCTTCCAGTTTACAAAATGGGATTAACAGCCAGCAGACTTTTGTTTGACGAAATGGATGCACTTACTTCTACATCAGAAAAAGATGAAAAGACGGATCAGAAGCAACAGATATTTTTGCCACTTACTATTAAGGTGAGACACTCATGTGGTCATCAGGATCGAATCAAAGCAATATTTGGTGAATAGGGGGAACATATGCGTCTTAAAACGGATTTTATGGGGTTGTCACTAAAAAACCCGGTAATGGTGGCGGCAGGACCTTGGAGCCGTAATCCAAAAACGATTATGCAATCACTAGATGCAGGTGCATCGGCCGTGGTAACTGAAACCATAGCAATGGAAGTCAGACAAAATGTACGCCCGTGGATATACTCAAAGAATGAGGGGTATCAGAATGTACGTCTATACAGTGATCATGCTCTTGAACAGTGGCTGGTTTTCATCAGGCAAATCAAGAAAGAAGGTGGAACGGTCATAGCGAGCATCATGGCCCATTCGCCCTCTGAAATGGCATACATCGCAAAGAGTGTGTACAAAGCGGGAGCAGATGCCATTGAATTAGGTCTTTCCATTCCACATGGTGAAGGAGTGGCGGTTATGGGATCGGATCCGGACCATCTGTACAATTCTGTTAAGAGAGTCATTCAAAGTGTTGATATTCCCGTCATGGTAAAATTCTCACCTCACGTCACAAATATATCAGAACTAGCTAAAGTTGTGGAAAAAGCAGGAGCATCGGGCATTAGTGCCATCGATACGGTAAGAAGCATCATTGGTGTCGATCTTGAGACATCAAAACCATTATTAGCGACCTATGGTGGATACTCAGGAGTGCCAATCAAACCTATCGGACTTGCCACAGTGGCATCTATAGCACAATCGGTAAAAATACCTGTTTGTGGCATCGGAGGCATCAGCAATTGGAAGGATAGTCTAGAATATATGATGCTTGGTGCCAGCACTGTTCAAATCGGCTCTGCCATTATGACTGAGGGGCCAGGGGTCATTAGAAAAGTGATTGACGGCATGGACCATTGGTTGGAACAAAAACAGCTGAGAGCCAAAGACGTCGTTGGAAACGCTCTTGGAAATCTAAAATCATTTGATGAAATTGAAATATTGCCATATAAGGCGGTGATGAACGGCATATGTTCCGATAGAACCTGCGAGTCGTGCGTCGTTGGTTGTCTTGTAGGTGCACTTGAAAAGATAGACGCTAACATTGTTTACCATCAGGAGCTCTGCAATGGATGTGGCCTTTGTGTAAGCCTTTGCAAAGACCAGAAATTCGAACTTAAATGGCGCTTATAAAAGCATCAGAAAGGAAATTTAAAATATGAATAAAATCATCTCAATCGTCATCACTGTCATTATGATTATGGCAGGTATTTACCTCTTAGGTACATTGACATTCGATTCGGAATTCTCTAGCGAACTGCAAGGAAAGTGGGCAGGAGAAAGCACGCTTGATGAGGATGCCACAGTTGCTATCGAGCTGAATATAGGCGCTGATGGGAATGTTAACGGCTCAGTTGGAGGTGCGAAGTTTGAAAACGGCACTATAAGAAAAAACAGAAACTCAATAGGTGAAAAACTTGGCATCAATTCAGACTACATCATTGTGGATGGAATGCTGAAGGGTCAAATCACAGAAGATGGAGAGACACTCGACATCATGGTCAATATACCGTTTGATTTCGCCGGCGGCGTGATGGATGGTGGCATCAACCTTAAAAAACCATTTGCTTATCCTGATCCGATCGTACCTGAAATTGAGCTGAAATCCCAAAAATAATCGCATAGGAGACAATACTTATGGAACTGATGAAAGCAGCAGATCTACTTATAGAAAAAATCAAAAGGGATTATAAAGAAGAAGTCGCAGTGGTAGTGGTAATGGGTTCTCATATATATGGTGAAACACACAGCAGGTCCGATCTAGACCTGTATTTTGTCATCAACTCACCAAAAGGCTATGAACTTGGACTAACATTTGTAATCGACGGCATAGGTTTCGACTTTTGGCCAATCTCATGGGAGCGCATAGAGCGCATGGCAAATCACGATGAAAGAGTCACCTCAATCATCACAGAAGGTCAGATCATATACCATGGAACAGATGCCGATCTTGAACGTTTCAACGCAATGAAGGCCAAGGCACTGGATGTGAGCGACCATAAAAAGTTCACCCAAAAGTCAAGGAAGGTCTTCGATCAGGTTTACAAAAGTTATTTCAAACTTGAAGATGCGACGGATTTGACCGCAGTGAGAAGGCACGGACTGAATGTTATTTTTTCACTGACTTACGCACTGGCACTTCTTAACAAAGAAACTGTAAAAAGAGGCCGTGGTAAACTCAAAAAAGAAATTCTAGCTATGCCACTTGTTCCAAAAGACTTTGAACGCCATTATGATGTGATCTTCGAAAACAGAGACCTAAGCGCCATAAAAAGCGCATCGCGCCAGTTGGTCAGTAACATGGAAGATCTATTATCAAGTGAAGAGATGAAACACATTGAACCTGTTGATTTCAAAGAAGAGTTACATGGGTTTTACGAAGAACTCATCAACTTCTACAACAAGATTCATCACGGCTGTGAGACGGGAGACTACGTCACCGCCTTCTATGCCGCTGGTGAGATTGCAAATGAAATTGACGATGTGCTCACAGGTACAGGAATTTCCTCCAGCCAGTTGCCGGACCTAGTCGGTGCCTATGACACAAATAACATAGAGAAATTTTTAGAAATAGCAGATGAACATCAGAAAGCTTTTGTCGCACTGCTGGAAAAAGGTGGTGTGAGCATTAGAACATTCAAGGATTTTGACGCACTGGAAGACTATTTGAACCCTTCAGGAAAGGATGAATAAAATGACAATATTTTTTTATGAGACAACAATAGGAAAGATAGGCATTGCCGAGAACAATGGAAAAATCACCAACGTGTTTTTCAAGAAAGATGACATTCCTAAAAATGCTCAGATTTCAGAAACACCACTGCTCAAAGAGGCAGCTGATCAACTCGCCAAATACCTCGCAGGCGAACTCAAAGCATTTGACTTACCACTAGATGCTGCGGGAACACCGTTCATGAGGCAAGTATGGCAATGTCTCACAGAAATTCCATATGGTGAGACCTCTAGCTATAGGGATATTGCTGAGAAAATTGACAACGAAAAGGCTTATCGTGCAGTAGGACTTGCCAACAACAAAAATCCGATACCGATTTTCATCCCATGTCATAGAGTCGTCGGTGCAGATGGCGCATTGACAGGATACCGTGGTGGACTTGCAGTAAAGAAAATGCTCCTTGAGCTTGAGAAGGCCGAGTAAATGCCCATATATGGATACGGCGAAAAAGAAATCGCTTATCTCAAAACTAGAGATCAAAAACTTGCTGAGGCCATGGATCGCCTCGGTAGAATTGACCGCAGTGTGATTCTCGACCCGTTTGTGGCACTTATATCGAGCATTGTCGCACAACAGGTTTCTATAAAAGCAGCTGAGACGGTTTATGCAAGATTGACTAATTTGGCTGTTGAAATCACACCTCAAAGTATAGGAAATCTCAGTGTCGATGAGATACAAAAATGTGGCATGACTTTCAGAAAGGCTGGCTACATCAAAGGCATTGCTGAGGCTGCACTGACTGGTGAAGTGGATTTCGATGCACTTCATCATATGTCTGATGAAGAAGTAATCAAGAAGCTTTCATCACTCAGTGGCATTGGTATATGGACAGTGGAAATGCTGCTCATTCATTCACTTTGCAGACCTGATGTCCTTAGTTACGGTGATCTGGCCATTCGTAGGGGCATGATGAATCTTTATGGTCTGGAAACCCTCTCAAAATCAGAATTCGAAATCTACAGGAAACGCTATACCCCTTATGGAACAGTGGCTTCACTCTATCTATGGGCTCTGAGTGTTGAATCGCATGTAGAATCATTTGACAAATCACTTAATTCATAGTGGTCCGATTTTAGGCCATTTGAAAAATAAAAAAAGGAGGTGAGCAATTGTATACACTTACAATTAAGAAGGAGGCAAATGCTCTTGAATTACAAAAACGCAGCAGAAATTTTGCCGACTCACCTACTCGAGGAAATTCAAAAGTATACTGAAGGCACCATGATTTATGTGCCGAAATCCTCCAGTAGAGCGGGTTGGGGACATCAAACGGGACTTCGGGAAGAACTTGATGCTAGGAACGCAACCATCACAAACGCGTTTCATGATTCCAGTTCCATTTCTGAGTTGGCAGAGCTCTATAATCTAAGTGAAGCCGCCATCAAGAAAATTGTCTATGCGAAAAAATGATTTAAAAAATCCTTTAGCTGGACCCCGCACGTTCCGTATGGGAAAATGAACTTAACCGGTTAATACTTCTATGAAAGGAGGTTGATTGTATTGAAAATAAAGAGGTGGCTTAAACGTTAGCGCGTTTAAAACCAAATAAAGGCGTGGAACAGATTGAACTCTGTTCCACGCCTTTTTAAATGTCTCAATTATTCTACAGTTTTATACAGCTCAGTGACAACCTCTTCATAATCCAAAGCGTGCTTGAGACATAATTGTTCCAGAGTTTGGTCCACTTCATCATTTTCGCCATCAATTGTCACACCATATCTTGAAAAGACATCCATTGAATCAGGATAACTTTGAGTAATAGTTTTAACGCCAGACGTTTTTGTGATTTTCATAATACCCTCCTTTCTAATCTAAGTTTGATTAATAATGAAAAGCTATATTTATATTTTACCCAATTTAGGGATTTAATAATCATTAAGAGATCAGATGGGTATAATAACGGTATAAATCAATTCTGAAAGGACATCGCTATGGAAACCGTATTATCACTGAAAAATGTTTCTAAAAATATAAAAGGAAGACCCATCATAAAAAACATCTCGTTTGAGGTCAAAAGAGGACAAATCTATGGTTTTCTCGGGCCCAATGGTGCAGGAAAAACCATGACGCTCCGCATGATTGTGGGACTCATCAGACCCTCATCAGGCAGCATCGAAATCTGTGGAGTAAACACTAGAAAAGACTTCGTGCGTGCCATGTCAAACGTCGGCTGCATTATTGAAAATCCCGAGCTTTACGAATACCTCACAGGGCGTGACAACTTGGAGCTTCTGCGTAAAATGGAACCTGATATACCGCAGTCGCGCATTGAAGACGTTGTGGAACTCGTTGGTCTCACGCTTCGGATCAATGACAAAGTCGGTACATATTCACTCGGCATGAAGCAGCGACTCGGCATTGCACAAGCACTCATGAAAGGACCAGAGCTGCTCATCCTCGACGAGCCCACCAATGGACTGGACCCAGCCGGCATCAAAGAATTCAGAAGTCTCGTCAAATCACTTTCAAAAGATCAAGGTATGACTATTTTTGTATCTAGCCACCTGCTTTCAGAAATTCAGATGATATGTGATGAAGTCGCCATCATCCTACATGGCAAAATTATAAAGACGTCCAAAGTGATTGATCTGACCATTGACCAAAAAATCACTTGGCAAGTCACCAACGTACAAAAAGCTATGAAATTGCTCTTAGATGATTTCGGGATTGAAGCCGTAAAAGAAACTGAGGAAACCCTCAGCGCTTTCACGGACGATTTCAGGCTTACAGCCATCAACAGTGCCATGATGTCTTCAGATATCGGACTAAAATATGTGTTTAAAAAGCAAAAATCACTGGAGGACCTCTTTATGGAACTTACAGGAGGTGAGACCATTGGTTAAGCTCATCGAAAACGAAATCATGAAAACATTCTACAAAAAAAGAATTCATGTCATCGCGGGGATTCTTTTGGTGCTCATCGCGCTATTTGCCTATGGTGAACATTATACGCTCACAAGAACACAGGATCGTGTGTCTGAACAACTGGGCATCGAAAATGCAGAGGACTGGAAAAACATCATCGGTCAGCAGCTCCTTGATCTTGAGAGAAGGCTCGACAACCCATACATTCCAGAGGAGGGCAAAGCCTCTATACGTGTGCGCGCCGAACAACTCAGGTTCTATCTCGATAATGATGTGAGTCCGATCGGTTCCAGTGCGGCCCGCTTCATGGGTCAGCTCATGGAACAATCCATATTTCTATTTTTACCACTTTTGATCATATTGCTCGCGGGAGACATGGTGTCCGGCGAAGTGAATACGGGGACAATCAAACTCATACTCACAAGACCTGTAAAGCGCTGGAGAATACTTCTGGCTAAATTGCTCGCACTTTCCATGCTTGAAATGTTCGTCATTTTCATGATGGCACTTTTTTCTTATGTCATCGCAATGCTAGTGTTTGGTTATTCAGGATTCAATGAGCCTGTAATCACAGGATTCAGGGTCGTTGAAAGCCAACTGGACACATCAGCTGTACGCACGATTCCTCAATGGCAATATTTGATGATGACCTATGCCATCGGTTATTTCGTGGCTTTTGTCATAGGTGCGCTATCCTTGATGGTCTCAGTGATCGTGAGAAGCACTTCAGCGTCCATAGGAATCATGATGTCCACACTAATTGGGGGCAGTTTTCTTAGTCTTTTCATTTCAGACTGGAAGGTGACACGCTATCTGTTTACCGTCAATCTCAATTTGACATCATACATTTCTGGTAGTTTTCAAATCATAGAAGGACTCAGCATGACTTTTTCTACTTTGGTTTTACTAGGGTGGGCACTTGGTGCTATAAGCATTGCATTTTTGGTATTCACCCAAAAAGATATTTTGGCATAGGAGGATGCGGACGATGAAAAAATGGATTTGGTATACCGTAAGCACAGTTTTTATACTGGGCATCATTCTTTTCGCCTATGGTTTCGGACAGGCGGTTTCAATCGGCATTGAAATCAATCAAGCGCCTGAAACCAATCAAACAATCATAGAAACGCCAGTCGAACCTGAAGTGGTGGATGCGGTACTCGTCATGGGTGATTCCCTCGCCAGAGGGACCGGCGACCCTACAGGTGAAGGCTTTGCAGGACATGTGATTAAAGGACTGGAAGCGGTGGCGGAAGAGCCTGTGACACTTTATAACATCGCTGTGGAAGGGCTCAGGACCCAGGCGCTTTTGTCACAAGTCACTGACCCGCAAACGCTAGAGGGAATAAGAGGCTCAAACCTCATCATGATTTCAATAGGCGGCAATGACATCAGAGCCATCGAGCGGATCGAGAGTGACCAAAAATCGCAATACTTTAGGGATGCTCTAGACAAATATCTCGTACAGCTAGGTGAAATACTTAGCACCATCCGAGCCGAAAATGCAAGTGCTCAGTTGGTCTTCATCGGTCTTTACAATCTTGACTACAGTCCTTCAAATCGTGAGCAATCCGGATATCTCATCGAATGGAACCAAGCGACCCAAAAGCTTTTGGAATCCTTTGAAGGCACACTCTTCACGCCAACTTACGACCTGTTTAAACTGAACCTTGAATCCTATATTTCCGCTGATGGTCTACATCCCAATTCGGAGGGATATGCTGCTATAGGGGATAGAATCCTTAAGAATTTGGGGGAGTAGAGTGTTGACAACCAGAAGGATATCCTATAGACTTTTTATTAAACACATAGGATTAGTTATTGAGGTGGGATATGAAACTGTCGACAAAAGGAAGATACGGTCTTAGGGCAATGGTGGATCTTGCGATGAATTCCAGCGGTGAACACGTCGCACTATCACATGTGGCAGAACGTGAGGGCCTCTCAGTGCAATATTTGGAACAAGTTTTCTCAACGCTGAGAAAATCTGGACTCGTCAAAAGTGTCAAAGGTGCCGGTGGAGGATACACACTATCAAAAGAGCCATCATTGATCACAGCGGGTTCAATCCTCAGGGCGATGGAAGGCGACCTTTCCATTGCAGGAAAATCAAAGGACGTTGGCACTGTGCCAACAGTGATTGAACAGTGTATACGTGAGTCGCTTTGGGACAGAATCGATGAAAGCATAGTCACAATCATTGATGAGGTCACACTTCAGGAACTGGCAGATGAAGCTAAGAAAATGAACGCAGAAAAAGCATTGATGTTCTACATATGAAGAAGTTTTGCATGGTCAAATATACATTGATCTTGCAGGGCTTTTTTTATTGCCCAAAATAGAGGAAGTGATAAATCATACTATACTTATAGGTTTAATTATATATTTTTCGATATATTTGCTGTTTTTCTATTGACAGACAACCCAATGGTCATTATAATCGTATTAATCCTATAAGATTAGTAGGATATAAAAACTGGAGGAAAGTAATGAATAAAAAAATAGTTTTGGGTTTGGTGGCAGTAGCAGTTTTGGTATTGGCAGGATTTGGTCTCTTAAGTGGTAAGGACAGTCAAGAAGCATCTAAATCTTCACTGGAAGTGATCAAGGAAAATGGAGTGATTAGAATCGGTACAGAAGGCACTTACGCTCCTTTCACATTTTACAACGAACAAAACGAACTGACTGGTTTCGACGTGGAGCTGGCTAGAGAAGTAGCAAAAAGGATTGGTGTTACAGTAGAATTTGTTGAGACAAAATGGGATGGCATGTTCGCGGGACTGGATTCAAAGCGTTTTGATCTCGTGGCGAATCAAGTGACGATCAAACCGGATCGAACTGAGAAGTATGATTTTTCATTACCATATATCAAGACAAGAGCAGTACTGGTGGTTCATGAAGATAATGATAGCATAAAAGCATTTGAAGATCTCGAAGGTAAAAAGTCTGGTCAGTCTCTGACGAGCAACCTCGCTGAACTCGCAACGTCTTACGGCGCGGAGATTGTACAAATCGACGGTTTCAATCAAGCCATCGACCTTATATTGTCAGATAGAATCGATGCAACAATCAATGATCGATTGTCGTATTTGGATTTTAAATTAGAAAGACCGGATGCCAAAATCAAAGTTGTGGCAGAACAAGCGACCAGCAGTGAAGCCGCATTCCTTTTCAACAAAGGCAATGAAGAATTGGTTGAAGCGGTCAATAAAGCTATGGAAGAGATGATTGCCGATGGCACATATCTCGAGATTTCCGAAAGATGGTTCGGAGACGACGTTTCAAAATAATTGTAGAGGAGAAATTTAATGGATGATCAAATACTGAGACTTGTTGGAATTTTGACAGATTCTTTTATCCCGCTGCTGAAAGCCGGTTTGTTGTTTACAGTACCACTTGCACTGATCTCATTCGCATTGGGACTGACGCTGGCATTTCTGACGGCTCTTGCTAGAATTTCATCGAGTAAGGTACTTCAGTCCATTGCAAGATTTTATGTCTGGTTGATCAGGGGGACACCGCTGCTTGTACAGCTGTTCATCATTTTCTATGGATTGCCTGCGATTGGTGTGACGCTCAGCGCATTTCCATCTGCAGTCATAGGTTTTACGCTCAATGTGGGTGCCTATAATTCAGAAACCATAAGAGCCGCTATTCAGTCCATCGATAGGGGACAATGGGAGGCTTCTAAAGCCTTAGGGCTCACAAGGGGAAAAGCGCTCAGATATGTCGTGTTGCCCCAAGCCCTCAGAGTCGCCATACCACCTCTTTCCAACTCGTTCGTCGGACTCGTCAAGGATACATCACTTGCCGCGGCAATCACCGTGACGGAAATGTTCCAGGTGGCGCAGCAAATCACAGCGCGCACCTATGAACCCTTGTTACTCTACACAGAAGCGGCATTCATCTACCTGATATTCTGTTCAGTACTTACACATTTGCAAGGCAAACTGGAAGTTTACTCGAGCAGACATCTCACATCGTGATGAGAAAGAGAGGAATAAAGTGATCACAATCAACAACGTCCATAAAAAGTTCGGTAATCTTGAAGTCCTTAAAGGCATTGATCTGAAGATCAAGAAGGGAGAAGTGGTCTGTGTCATCGGCTCCAGCGGTTCAGGCAAAAGCACTTTGCTCAGATGTATGAACACTCTTGAATCCGTGACGTCTGGAACGATTCTCATTGACGGCAAACGCCTTGATGATCAGACGACAAAAGACATCGGAATGGTGTTTCAAAGGTTCAATCTCTTTGCGCATCTCACTGTGCTCGAGAACATCATGCTCGCACCGATGGTCGTGAAAGGTGAATCCAAAGACGAACTCAGAGAAAATGCAATAAATTTGTTGCGTAAAGTAGGGCTCGAACAAAAATCTAGTGCTTATCCGAACCAGCTTTCTGGCGGCCAGCAACAACGGGTCGCCATAGCCAGAGCGCTCGCCATGGCTCCCAAAATCATGCTCTTTGACGAACCAACATCTTCCCTCGATCCCGAACTCGTTGGAGAAGTGCTCGAAGTCATGAAAGCCCTGGCCGAAGAGGGCATGACTATGTTGATTGCCACCCATGAAATGGAATTTGCGAGGGAAGTATCCGATAGAGTCATATTTTTGGATGGAGGAGTCATTGTAGAAGATGGCGCCCCGGAAGAGATTTTTGAAAATCCGAAACATGAGCGCACAAAAGCATTTCTAAACAGAATGAGGAAATCAGGATAAAAACTTGTACCTTTTCGATTACATGGTAAAATAGGAGTAGCAAACAATCGAGGTATGAGACTAATGATGAAAAAAGTACTGAAAAACATAATAAAAGTGTTTGTAATCCTATTAATTATAGTCACAATTGGCACCGCTGCCATCAATATCTATATGATCAAAGTAACAGAGAAATTCATGGTCGCACCGGATGCCGCACTTGCTTTTGATCCTGACGCCATCATGGTCCTCGGTGCGGGAGTCAATCCCAACAGGACTCCGAGCGTCATGCTCGCAGATCGTTTACTCCAAGGGATTGAGCTTTATGAGATGGGCGTCTCTGACAGAATCCTGGTGAGTGGTGACAACAGTACGGATCACTACGACGAAGTCACAGTGATGAAGAACTATGCAATAGGTAAAGGTGTGCCTTCGGCACACATCTTCAAGGACCATGCCGGTTTTAACACTTACAACAGTATGTTCAGAGCGGGAGCCATCTTTGAAGTGGAAAAAATGGTCATTGTCACACAGCAGTATCATCTGTACAGATCGCTATATATTGCGAATAAACTTGGAATCGAGGCCGTAGGTGTCGCATCGAATCCAAAGCAATATGGTGGGCAAAGATCAAGGGATATTAGAGAAGTGCTTGCAAGGGTCAAAGACTTTTTCATGGTGATCTTCAAACCGGACCCTACATTTCTCGGCAATACAATTCCCATCACCGGTGATGGCGATGCAATTTATGATTAAATAATGAACCGCCATTTGGGTACATGGTACCCAAATGGCGGTTTGAATTTTGTAAAAAAGGTTCCCAAACGGTGGAAACCCAGATGCACTTAGAATAATAAACGAACGCTAGAAGTATCATCATGCTCGCATTGTCATTATCGAAAAACAAGAAGAAAAGAGGAAATAATCATGAATGACATGAAAACACAAGTTCCAAAATTCGTATGGACGGCCCTTTTTGGATTGGGATGCATAGACCTTGTACGTGGCTTTATGCATACGGTATTGCTCGAATATTCGGCACTGAACATTGCCGGTCTGGATTTAACGACATCAACCGCTGCTGAGCAGCTGAGACTTTTAGGCGCATTTGGGATATCAAACTGGGTGACGGGTGCAGCCTTCATACTGATTGCACTTAAAGCGAAAAATATATCACTCCACATCATGGGGATTATACCACTTGCATATGGACTGAGTGCGATTGCTATGAGATTCAACACGGCGGGCTATGTACAAACGACAGCCAATTGGGGAGGCATGAATATGATGGTACCTTACTTGATTGTCTGTGTGATTACATTTATTGCAGGAATAATTGTGATGATTAACCGAAAAAAGGGGTAAGTATCCTATGAAGTTAAATGCTGAATTAGGAGGAAATCATAATGGATCCAGAAAAAAAGAAGAACAACAAATACAGCCACAAGTATGATATGGCTGAGCTTAAAGAAATGACCATAGAAATGTTGAACCGCAGAGGTGTTGAACTGATAGAAATCGCGAAAATCGTTCAAATACTGCAGCAGCCATATTATCCTGATTTGACACTTGAACTGTGCATGGAAAACATCCATGCCGTACTGAGCAAAAGGGAAATTATCCATGCGATCATGACAGGAATCGCCATCGATGAGTTGACTGAGAAAAAGCTTTTACCAGAACCGCTTCAAAGCATTGTGGAAGCGGATGAAGGCCTATATGGTATCGATGAGATCCTACCACTTTCCATCGTCAATGTCTACGGCTCCATTGGACTGACGAATTTCGGATATCTGGATAAGGAAAAAATCGGTATCATCAAAGAACTGGATGAGAAAAAAGGCGGCGCATGTCATACGTTTCTAGATGATCTTGTGGCAGCGGTTGCCGCTGCGGCAGCCAGTAGACTTGCACATTCAACAGAATAATAGTGAACACAAAAAACACAACTTGAGTCAAAGCTGATTCAAGTTGTGTTCTTTTTGTAGTTAATATTAAAATAAAATTTCAAGATTCAGTTCTGAAATCATTTCAGATATTTCACCACAAACCTTTTTGAGTTCTTTTGTGATGATATCAAACCCTTTGTGTTCCAGCCTGGTTTTAGGACCTGAAATACTGATGGCCGCTACAATTGAGTCTTTATGTCTGATAGGGGATGATAGGCAAAATAGACCATATTCATATTCTTCATTGTCATAAGCAATTCCATTTTCAGTGATGGACTGTAGTTCTTTCATAAAATCTTCATAGTCAGTAATTGAATTCATTGTCCGGTCGGAAAATTGTTTTTGTATGAAATAATTTTTTAAAGTCTCGGGTTCCCAGTTTGAAAGAAAAATCTTGCCAGAGGCCGAACAGTTCAGAGCGCTGATTGGAGTCAATTTCGAAACCAAAATGGAGTGGTCAGTCTCTGATTTGTAAATATTGAGAGATTGTCCCTGATATTCGATATTGAGATTGGCGCTTTCACCAAGTTGAACTGACAATGTGTTGATGAATGGCTTCGCAATGTCCACTAGATTTGTTTGAGAAGCAACTTTAGAACCGTACTTTATCAGTCCGAGCCCCAATTTATAGTCATCTGTATCCTCATTTTTACGCACGAAATTCCATTGTTCAAGCGTCACTAATATTCTAAAGACAGTTGCCTTTGGCAATGATAAATCAGCTGAAATCTTACTGACACCAACGGGTTTTGTTGCCTCATAAAGATAATCTATGATTTCAAGTGTTCTTTCAGTCATGGTGTTCACATTACTCATATATCATGCCTCCTCATATAATCGAAGTATACTATAAAATGGTTGCGTTTAAAAGTCAGAAAATAATAAAAAACAAATTTTGAAACGACGTTTCAAATAATGCTTGCAAATTTGATCGTGGTGCTGTAAAATTTACTTAAGTTGAAACGGTGTTTCAAAATAATATGGGGGTGCGTATGGAAAATATAAGTTTGAATGGAAAAAACAAGTTCAGTACGAAAGAAATGATGAAGTTCATCATACCATCGATTATTGGTTTGCTATTGTTTGTAATTCCGTTGCCTTGGGGCGGAATTGAATGGACAATAGGTGTTGGTTACTTTGCGACTATATTCAGATCAAATTTCGGTGATATTCTACCGGCATTTATGGCTTATGTGGTAATGTTGAGTGCTGTTTTGACAGTTTTAGCAACACTTATTAAACCAAAGTTTGTTATGGATCAACATTTCTTAAAAGATCTGTTTGTTGTAAAAATGTCGATGGTGGGGATTCGTGTACTTTCTGGTATTTTTGCATTCGTTGTTTTAAATGGGATTACTGGACCTGGATTGTCCATGATTTCTGATCCATATACTGGTGGCGTTGTTCTCAATGATCTGTTTCCTGTCTTAGCCACATGGTTTTTCTTCTCAGGATTCTTTCTACCACTATTGATGGAATTCGGATCTATGGATTACCTTGGAACGTTGATTCGAAAATTTATGCGACCACTGTTCAAAGTACCTGGACGCTCTGCTATTGATGCCGTGGCATCTTGGATTGGATCAGGTCCTGTTGGAGTCGTTATTACTGATAAACAGTACCGTGAAGGATACTACACAGAAAAAGAATCTTCAATCATCGCGGTGTGTTTTTCTTTGGTATCATTGCCATTTGCAGTATTTATAGCCGATTTCCTCGAACTCACAGTGAGTTTCTTGGCATTCTATGGTGCCATAAGTATAGCTTCTTTTGTAGCGGCGCTTATTTTACCAAGAATCTATCCATTGAATAAGAAAAAAGAGTCTTATAAAGAAGGCGTCGAAGTCAGAATTAATGAAGTTGTACCAGAAGGTAATACGGTTCACAGCTGGGCGGTAACCAATGGTGTGAATAAGGCAAAAACTGCTCCAGGACCTGCCGGACTTGCACTCTCTGGACTAAGGACAGTAGCAGATGTCTATTTCAGTTTGATGCCAATCGTTATGCTCTTAGGAACAATCTCTTTGGTTATTGCGGAGTACACATCATTTTTCAGTATTGTTTCAATACCTTTGATTCCAGTTTATACTGTGCTTAATGTCCCAGATGCAACACTTGCCGCTAGTGCGACTTTAGTAGGATTTGCGGATATGTTCTTGCCAGCGATATTTGTGAAAGGGTCTGAATATGAGATTACACGCTTTATCATAGGTGCGCTTTCATTTACTCAACTTATATATTTGACAGAGACAGGCGCGGTAATCCTACGTTCGAAAATTCCTGTGAATTTTAAAGACTTACTGATCATTTTCGTTGAACGAACTTTGATCACATTGCCAATAATCGTGTTAATTGCTCATATAGTTTTTTAGTGAGGTGAATGAATGTGAAAAATAAGTATATAGCAAAAAGGTATTGGAATGACAGAGCCACAGCGATGGGGAAAGTCGACGAGTTGGCAAAAAAATACGGCAATGTCATCAATCTGAGTCTGGGTGATCCGGATCAAACCACCGATAGTGGCATCATCAATTTCGCATTCGAAGAAGCTATGAATGGGCACACCAAGTATACCGACTTTAGAGGAGACCCAGATCTGCGTCATGAGATTGCGAAATTTTATAAAGAGAGTCATGGTGCTGAACTGGATGACAGTGAAATTATGGTGACTGCCAGTGCATGTCTCGGGATGTATTTGGCTCTTGAAGCCATTTTGGATGACGGAGACGAAGTCATTATCCACGCACCATATTTCACGCCATATTCACAGCAAATTGAACTTGCAAGAGGCGTTCCTATAGTCATCAATACCTATGAAGAGGAAGACTATCAACTGTCGATTGAACGCACTTTAGCAGCTATTACAGAAAGAACGAAAGCAATCGTCATCAATTCACCGAATAATCCTTCAGGCGCAGTTTTTTCAGAAGAGACTATGAAGAAAATTGTGGCGATTGCCAAAGAAAAAGACTTGATTGTAATATCTGATGAGATTTATGGAGCCTATACTTTTGTGGATGAATTTGTCTCTATGATCAATTATCCCGAAATTAGAGATCAATTGATCATCATCAATAGCTTCTCCAAAGATTACACTATGACGGGATGGCGTATTGGAAATTTGATTGCACCCAGTGATATCATTAAAACGTGTCAACAAATCAATGAAAATGTCGTTTTCACAGCACCGTCGATTTCTCAGCGTGCGGCGATTTACGCACTGAGAAATAGAGAACAGATTCAGACGCCTGCCATTGCACTTTATAAGGAACGTGTGATGTATGCTGCAGAGCGGATCAACCAGATTCCGTGGATGAGTGTTCCGAGTCCAAAAGGAACGTTTTATCTACTGGTAAACATCAAACAGACTGGCCTTAGTTCAGAGGAAGCCAGTGAGTTGATTTTGGATCAAGCTCAAGTACTCACAATCCCTGGAAACGCATTTGGAGATTGCGCTGAAGGTTATGTTCGAATCGCTTGTACGGTTTCCATTGAAGAATTGAAAGAAGCTTTTGATCGGATTGAAAAAATTAAATTTTGACTAAAAAAAGTCTGCATTCGTGCAGGCTTTTTTGTGTTGTGTTGCAACAGCATTACAATCAGATTACAATCATAATTATATTTATTGTTTTTAATATAATACAAACAAAATTACTAATTATTATTAGAATTATTGTTTATATTTAGAGTAAAGAGGTATATACTTAGAGTAACATGCGAGGAGCAAAGAAAAGCATGTGTTTAATAAATCGTGAGTATTCTAATTAAAAGGAAACTAAAGAAGGAAGAAGGTAGTATTTTTATGAATAAATCATTTAAATTTTTATCATTAACATTGGTTTTGTTATTGATGATCACCATGATTGGACCAACTGTCAGTATGGCTGCTGAAACAACCGTTAATCTAGGAACAGCAGAGAGTTTTGCGATCCTCGCGGGCTCGACAATAACCAATACAGGAACCACTACAATTGGTGGAGATGTTGGTTTACATCCTGGCACTGTATTCAGTGGTCAAGGTACAGCGACAATCAGCGGTGAACTTCATATTGCAGATGCAGTCGCATTGCAAGCCAAGAACGACCTTTTAGCTGCATTCAACAATGCGGCGGGTAGAACAGTAAACACCACCACCTCTGAACTAGGCGGAAAAACTCTGATCCCTGGGGTTTATAGTTCAGCAACATCGTTTCAAATCACTGGCACCCTTACGCTTGATGGTCAGAACAACTCGGATTCAGTCTTTATCTTTCAAACTGGATCTACACTCACTACGGCTTCAGCAAGCAAGATTGTGCTTATAAATGGCGCTAATTACAACAATGTATTTTGGCAAGTGGGCAGTTCAGCAACACTTGGAACGAATTCGGAATTTGAAGGCACAATACTATCTGCGCAGTCCATTACAGCGACTACGGGAGCTGATATCAAAGGAAAATTGCTTGCCTTGGGTGGCGCTGTCACACTGG
>JAGXHV010000016.1 GCA_024636005.1 Bacillota bacterium | reverse complement strand
TTATGGTATTTATTTTTTAGCCGATGTTTTTTTAAGTTATCGGATCATGCTTCTTCTCGGTCCAATGTTTGTTCTCGGACCAGCTATTGGATTCCTTCAAATGGCCTACTATGGACATAGACGAAAAAGCAATTATCGTGTTGGGGTAATCCTTACAGTCATTTCGGCATTCATGTTCGTCGACAAACTATCTCTCTTAAAGTTTGATGTTTTGATCTATGTCGCCTTCATATTTATCGGACTCTTCATGATGAGAAAGAATTCACACGATATTGATAATGAAGACAATGATTTTGAAGATGATACGCACCACCCAGATGAAAAATACTAACAAAAAAAATTGCCGGGACTGGATAAAAAATCCACTTCCGGCAACTTTATTTATTTCATCTCATTGTAAAGTTTTACGATTTCTATTAATAGGTCCACTGTCTTTTCCATGGATTGAACTGGAATATACTCAAATCTTCCATGAAAATTATGTCCACCTGTACACAGATTCGGACAAGGCAGTCCCATGTATGATAATCTAGCTCCATCTGTACCACCCCTGACAGGTACGATCAAGGGCTTTATGCCTAAAGATTCCATAGCCTTTTGTGCGGTTTCTATAAGATGGAAATGAGGCAATACCTTCTCGCGCATGTTGAAATAGGAATCAATAAGTTCGAGTTCAACAGTTTTATCACCATACCTCATGTTGATGAATTGTTCTATCGCTTTGAACGTTGCTTTTTTATCCTCAAACTTCTGCAAATCGTGATCGCGAATGATATATAGCATTTTAGCCATTTCGACTGACCCTTCAAAGTCATTCAAATGATTGAAACCTTCATAACCTTCAGTATAAGCCGGATTATCGAAAGTAGGCAGCATCTGATGAAATTCCATTCCAATCAGTAGCGCATTTTTCATCTTGCCTTTTGCTGATCCTGGATGAATATTCGTGCCATTGATTTTTATTTTTGCTGTTGCTGCATTGAAATTTTCGAATTCAAGTTCACCTAATTCTCCACCATCTACAGTATATCCAAAGTCGGCTCCAAGTCTTTCAAGATTGAGTAGATCTGCACCCCTACCAATTTCCTCATCAGGAGTAAATGCAATTTTTATATTGCCATGTTTGATTTCAGGAGAATGTATCAATCTCTCCGCCATGGATAATATCTCAGCGATGCCCGCTTTATTGTCGGCACCAAGTAAAGTCGTTCCATCTGTAACAATCAAATCCTGTCCGATATAATTTGTGAGATGTTCAAAATCTTTTGGTGACATGACTATCTGCTTCTCGCTGTTCAGCACAATATCCTTACCGTCATAATTTTCTACGATTCTAGCTTTGATGTTTGCACCGGAAAGATCTGGAGAAGTATCCATATGTGCGAGAAATGCCAAATTGGGGGCCTCACTGTTATCTGAATTGGAAGAAAGCTCACCATACACGTAACCATTCTCATCCATAGTCACATTGGAAACACCCATGGAAATCATTTCTTCAACTAGTTGTTCTCCTAATTTTTTTTGATTTTTGGTACTTGGACACGTTTCGGAATCAGAATTGGATTCAGTGTCAATCGATACATACTTAAGAAATCTTTCATGTACTTTAATCA
Source organism: Bacillota bacterium (assembly GCA_024636005.1). Taxonomy (GTDB): domain Bacteria; phylum Bacillota; class Clostridia; order Peptostreptococcales; family Acidaminobacteraceae; genus Fusibacter_D. The sequence continues at coordinate 5,811 of JAGXHV010000016.1, read as the reverse complement.
TTGTGATATTGCCTCCTTGTTTTTATAATATCTTGAAAGACCACTCCCCTGAAGGCGTCGGTCATTCTTTTTATAATGGGATGTTCAGCTGAGGAATATGTGATAAGGTCAATTTTTTTGATAGAAAGAATATGAATTGAAGTACCCGATATAAAGCATGCCTCAAAAGTTTCCAGTTCACTTATGTGAATGTCTCTTTCAATAAGTTTAATCTTTAAATCATCCAGAATTCCTAGAAGCTTGTCTCTGGTGATCCCCATAAGAATGGTCTCACTCTTGGCAGAGATCAAAGTGTCGTCCTTAATAAAGAACAAGTTGGATCTGCTTCCCTCTGAGAGCACCCCCGATGAATTGTGCAGCAATACTTCATAGACTTGTTCCTTTTGTCTGAGTGCGGCAATCTTGCCTGCATATCCTTCATAAAATACTTTAGCATGAGGATTTTCACGTACGACCTCAGTCGTCATGACATCCACACCGCTATTATATTCTATAGGTGTCGGATATGACGACTTTACGAAATAAAGAACGGATTGATCGATGTCATCCTCAGTTTTTCCTACTTCGAGTCTTATATTATTGTTCATTATTCCTGTTGATTCCACTAATTTTCTAATGGCTTCATAATAATCTTTTTTGTGAAAATTTGATGGGTAACCTACAAGTTTCAATGAATGCTCAAGTCTTTCCATATGAGCTTCGAAAAAAAGTGGTATCCCTTCCATCAACCTAATTACTTCATAGACAGGTGGATTTTCAAAAAACAAAGCGTTGTCATCTGCTTTGACTTCACCACTCAACCAATACATTTGATGAATCCTATTGATCATTTTTGCCTCCATAGTAGTGTATTCCAAGGATATTATACCATATTCAATCCATAAAAATACGTCTTGAGAACTCCCAAGACGCATAATTGATATTTATTCTGTTCTTATCGCTTCCAGCGCGCTGAGTTTTGTAGCTCGAACGGCAGGATAGTAACCAGCGACCAACCCTATTATTGTTGAGAACCCCAAACCCAAAAGCGCAAGCCAAGCAGGTATATAAGAAAGAATTTGTGGACCATAATAACCTGAATCTCCAGTCATTCCTGAAATTACAGAGTTGATTATAAATGAAACTCCATAACTGAATGCAATTCCAAGAAGTCCACCAAAGAATCCAAGCATAGCAGCTTCAAACAAAAACAATCTTTTAATGTCCTTGAGCTGTGCTCCTATAACTTTCATGACACCGATTTCCTTAGTGCGCTCATAAATGGACATTACCATGGTATTGGTGATGCCAATCGCAGCAATGAATAATGAGACCGCACCTATGCCACCCAAGATAGCTTGAATCATTGCAGATGTCTTTTTCATGTTTTCAAGAGCATCGGTCAAACTGTAAGCCTCAAATCCCATCGCTTTTATTTGATCTTGGACTTCCTGTACGTTTTTCACATTATCAACACTGACTTTCATCTCATCGTACTTGTTGACCTTTTCATTGCTTTTAGGCTTTCTGCTGTTGCCACCAGTGCTTCCGTTGCCATCATCCGTTTTATTTTTGCGGTCGAAATCCGCTTTGAGTTTTTCAAATGTCTCATAATCCATGAAGATGTCCCATGCGTAAGTCCAGTCGGTTTCACTGGTAACTCCGGTAGGCTTTAGAATATATCCTCTTGGTCTGCGTCCCTCATAGTATTGGGACGATGGCAAAAGTTCTATCTTGTCCTCAAAAATGTTGATTTGTGGTGGGTTGCCATATGGATTTCTGGACTGAGGATCATAAAAATTTTGTGCGACCTGAAAACCGAACAAAGCTTCATACTGCCCCTCAACCGAAGGCATGACCCCTTGGCTGAGTTTGATGTTCATTAAAGCAAGTTTACTTAAGTCAACTGCTTTCACGTTGCTATAATTTTCATACTTACCAGCATATATTTTCGAATCGAACCGCTTGAATCCTATAGCAAACTCCACATGATCCATACTTTCGATCATATTAATAGTTTCATCATCCAGATAGACTTGATCGGTACTAGTATCTCCAAATCCTGTCGAGTCACCCCTCATGCCTTCGTACATCATGTTATTGTAGATATCGATCATCGTCAGACTGCCATACTCCTCAAGTTGTTGCTCAAAAGCCTTATTCATACCAAGACCAAGTGAAACCATAACGACTATGGCTGCTGTACCAATGACGACTCCAAGGACGGTTAAAATAGTTCTAGCTTTTCGACGCAATAAATTCTTAATGCCCATCAAAGCCAAATCTATACTACTCATCCAAGGCCTCCAATTCTCTTGCCAGTCTTTTCTTTTTTCTTGATCTTAGGACGAAAAACATTACTAACGCAAGAAGTACAGCGGCACCTATGGCATATTTGATCCATCCATTGTTGGCAGGTTCTTCTATAGGCATACCAGGATCCATTGGACCTCCAGGGAACTCACCTTCAAATACTGGTGCTTCTATTACTGAATAAGAAAAGTCTTTTTCCACTGTTGAAATATTGCCAAGTGCATCTTCAAAGGAGTAGACGAGTTTGCCATCGAACACTCCCATTTCCTGCGCATAAATCTGTGCTGAGAAGTAATCACTACTTCCCGCTTCAAAGTTTCCTACAAAGTAACTGCCTTCATTGGTCTGAACACCTTCGAGTTTGACCATCATGTTGTACATGGTCGATTTTCCCATGTTATAAAACTCTTGTTCGATATAAAACGGTTGCCCTGAATAAATTTCAAATGGAAGCACAAGTTCTGATGTTTCCAGCCTGACTGGTTGTGCAACAGCAACACTGAGCACTTCTGTTTCCTGAAATGGATTGTTGTTTTGATCATACGCATTACCAGAACTGTCTTCATATTCCATCTTTGTGGTAAGTGCATATATTTTAACACTTGCATCAATTTTTGTCTTAAGGCTAATCGAGTGTCTTATAACTTGATTTGGTCCAATGTTTGATATAAAGAATGAGCTAGAGGAATCTACTGGTGTAAATACATTTTCTTCACTGCTCAGTGTCACTTTAATGTTTCTAGTTCCAGCGGTACTACTTGTATTTTTAATCCATAATTCCATATTGAAATCTTGACCCGCATAAACATAATCATCACCATAATCATATCTTTCAACGATCAATTTTGGTTTGCTGGCTCCATCAGATTTACCATCTGACTTCCCTATTACGTATAATCCCACATATTCAGATGTGGATTGTTTGTCTTCAGGGTTCTGTCCGACCGCATAATAACTTGTTTCAATATAAGAATGATAACTTTCGGTCACTGTTTCACTCTTGGCCATCATTTTAAAAGACACACTTCTTCTTTCTCCAGGTGCCACTCCTTTTAGAATGACTTTGGAATTTGATTTTGCGATAAATTCTTGCGGATAATTGTAATTGACTTCCACATTTTCAAGTATGGATTGCCCTGTATTCAGTACATCAAATGTCACATTAAAATCTCTATTTGCCGAGACTCTGTCCGGATGAGTTAATTCATCTATGTGAAGTTCTGCGTCAATGTCTTCAGCATCTGCTAAATTCAAATATACTGTAAAATCTTTAGTATAGCTCCCTCCAAAATTATCGATATAGGAGAGCGTCACTGTAAGTGGAAAGGTCCCGGTACCTACATCTGCTCCAGATAAAACATTGAAGTAAACCATTTCAGTACTTCCAGCCTTCAATTCTTGCAAAGTTTTTGTATCAACGTCATTGTACAGAACAACACCTTGGTTCGAAAAGCCACTGACGTTGATTCTCATATCTTTGGCAGAAATTGTTCCAGTATTTTTGAGATTGAGTACGACCGAATTTGGTTCATTGGGCTTGATTGTATTATCAGTTTTGGTGGTTCCCATAAGCCCTATGATTGGCTCAACATTGTTGTTAACCACTTTGACATAAGCCTTTTCTGTCGAGCTGTAAGTCTGATCGTAATAGTTGTAGTAATCGAAAACAACATCAAATTCATAAATTTTGGAATCTGCTGTCGGGCTCACTTCCACATTGAATACGGCTTCCGCAGTATTATTGGGATTAAGATAAGTAACTGTTTTGCTCAGTGTTGTGATGTCACTTCTGAAAGGATGATCCCCTTTCAGAGTTACCCGTATCATCCGAGCTGCCATAGATGAGACGTTTTTCATCTGCACAGTATATGTGCTTTTCTCCCCAGCGTTCACAACTTGTGTGTCTCCGCCAGGTACAAGACCGATAATCGGTTTATAGGAATCAAATTCCGCATATGAATTGCCACCTAATAGTGTGGTCATCAGCAAACAAATAATCATTACGATTGATAATCTTGAATTCATTATTTTATCCCTCTATTCTTATATTTTTACATAAGTTGCTTCGTATGGTTTGATATATTTTTCCATAACGTCATCTTCTTCTCTGTTTTCAATGCTTTGTATGTCACCGTCTCTTATATGTATGACTTTGTCAGCATATAAAGCCACTTCAGGGTCATGGGTGACAATAACTATGGTTTGATTTTTTTCTCTGGCCATCTTCCACATGATATGCATGATTTCAATGGATGTCTTAGTGTCAAGATTTCCTGTTGGTTCATCAGCAAAGATGATCTCTGGAGCACCAACAAAAGCTCTTGCGATTCCGACACGCTGTTGTTGACCACCGCTCATTTGGGTTGGTCTGTGTTTGTATCTGTCTTTAAGACCAACCATCGCAAGATGTTTTAATGCTATTTTTTCTCTCAAGTTTCGAGGAGTGCCTCTAAAAATCAGCGGCATAGCAACATTTTCAAGTGCTGTAAGTGCAGTCATAAGATTATAGGATTGAAATATGAATCCAATATTTTTTTGCCTGAATTTCGCAAGCTTTTTTTCACTCATTTTTTCAATGGCCTCGCCTTTGATTTGAATGGTTCCCCGACTTGGTTTCTCAAGTCCTGCCATCATATTAAGCAGTGTGGACTTACCTGAGCCGGAAGTTCCCAGTACACAACAGATTTCTCCTTTGTGTATGTTCAAATCAATTTTATTGAGCGCGACCACTTTTTCAGTCCCGATTTTGTACACTTTTCTCAGGTCTTTGATTTCAATTATGATTTCTTTGGGATTTGACATCAAGTCTTCTCCTTTCTCTATAAATTGTCGTCTTATTTTATCGTTTAAAGATTAACATTCTCATTGGAATTTCATTAAAATTTCATTAAATATATTCATAATATCCTGAAAATGAAACAAAATCACAATAATTAATGATGCAAATCCCGCTACAGAACCCAGAAAAACAAATCGATCCCTGACTTTGTTTTTTCTATACTGTTCAAGTTCTATCTCCCAAGCAAATTTCTGATTTGATTTTTCTAGCATCTTTTCTTGCTCCTGAATAGGAGTCCGTTTAGCCAGTTGTGACTGTTTTAATATGTCTCGTTTACTCTTTTCAAATTCAAGTTGATCCAAAATATCCTTTTTCATATGCACCTCTATAATTCGATTTTTTTTATATCATCAAAGCATTCAAAATTACTCATCATCCAAGGATGGCATGTCATGATGAAAACCTGTCTTTTTTGTGACAACTCATAAATCAACTGACTTGTGGCTTTCAATCTATTTTTATCCCAACTGACCAATGCATCATCGAGTATCAATGGCAACTTATTTTCTAAATCGATGGCATCAATCACTGCCAGTCTGAACGCGAAAAACAACTGATTGATTGTTCCCTTGCTGAACGCTTTAGAAATGGAAATCAACTGATCGTCAACTCTGAAAAACAATTCATATTTTCCATTGTTGTCATCAACCATAATTTCATTATACTTGCCATTTGTGATC
>JAGXHV010000090.1 GCA_024636005.1 Bacillota bacterium | reverse complement strand
GTATGGTTCAATAACTTTGCAATCACAACGCCATTTTTTGTGATGAATACCGGCTCTGTAGAACATAGTCTCAAATATTTGCCGAACGCATTTTTTATATCAGTAGATGTTACTTTCATATGTAGACCTCCTTAGCTAAAACTCATTCATCATCTTTATTTTAGCTAATTTAGCCATTTTAGTCAACGTTGCGTTTGAGACATTACCAAATAACCTTATTGTGCAAAAAAAAACAGATGTTTATCATTGAGATGACCATCTGTCCTATATCCTACTCATATCTGATATTTTGATCATTATTTAATCTTAACCCCTTTTATTTCAGAAGGTAATGTACCTTTGTAGTATAGCTCGCCGTTTTCAATGCGTAGTTCCTCAATTGAAATACCATTAACTTCACTCAACAAAACGTTGACAAATCTCAGCGTCTCGTATTCCACTTTTTCGATAACCTCTTCACTCATTGGAATCTGTCCTACTTTCAATGAGGTGATGTTAAGACTCACCGAGTTGTTGGAAACTTTAACCAATGAACCTGAAGCATAAACCGGTTTGTTCATGGCAACATTAGTGATGAAATTTACGATTGTGTCTTTTATTCCGCCCACTGATGCAACTGGAGATATGTAATAATTGAATGTAAAATTGTTCTTAGGCAAAGATATGATGTTTTGATCTTCAATAAATCTGATGAATGAATCGGTTAGTTTAAAGCTGATTTCACCTTCATCGTTGCCGTTGAAAGACACTTTAAAATCAGAAATCGGACCACCGTTCGCATTGGCTTTATCAATTAAAGCGCTCATTTCTGCATTTGTGAACACCACTTCGACTTCACTTGTGCCATTTACTGTAAAATCGTTCTTCGAAAGCGTGACTAAATTGATCTCCTCAATATCTTCAATCTCAACTTGTGATTTCATGACCGCTGAATTGAAGTCTTGTTCATTCCAAGTAACGTCTACCTTTTTACCCATACTGAGCATCGCATATGACCCACCTACCAAAATGATAATCAAAACCAATAAACCGATTAGTACTTTTTTCATTATGAATACCCCCTCTTCATATTTTGAGATATAGATACCCATTTTTATAGTCCTGAAAAATCAAATCTTGTCGATATTTCATTTTTCCCATTAGCTTTGGCCTTATAAAGAAGTTCATCCGCACAATTGAATACATATTCAACACTATGACTTCCTTTTTCTTCTACCAAACCCATTGAAATGGTCACATTAATAGATTCTTTGTCATAATCAAACTGGAACGCTTCTATTGTCCTTCTCAAATCCTCAAATATTTTTAAACTTTCATCAATTCCCTTATCTTTTAAAATCACAACAAATTCGTCTCCACCGTAGCGACAAATGATATCTCCCTCGCTTACAGAGCTACTTAGTATTTTGGAAATACCGACAATGATAAAATCTCCAGCCAAATGACCATAAGTGTCATTGACACCTTTGAAATTATCAATGTCAATCAAAGCCAATGAGTAGTGACCCAATCGATCATTGAAGATCATAGACATATACCTTTGATTCCAAGTATTGGTTAGACTATCTGTCATTGAATTGATAAATTCTTTCTCTCTAAGGTCTTTTTCTCTTACTAGAAGCAATTCTTTTTCATGGATTGCCTCATACACCAAGAGTAGTGGTATTGAAGAAAAGACACTTATATAAAATACAGGGGAATTAAACTGAAAATAACCGCCAAAAACATCCATCAATATTGTTATTCCTCCATAAATTCCGATTACCATAAACCCTATGGAAAAAATAAAAGCCACAAATCTTTTACGTATGTTTTTGAGGGAAACCCACAGCCATGTGAGCACATTAATTAAGATCAAAAAATAACCATAAGTATACAATTGCTTGAATATCACCATATCCGGAGCAAATATAGTCATCATCAAAATTGCAGCAAAAGTGATATTTCCAAACCATCGAATTGTCTTGTTGCTAAAATAAGAACCAATCACGTGTGAATAGAAACCGACACCAATAAACAAACTAGCAATGATATATTTCTTATATGTAAAATAAGGGAATCCTATAAAACCATATACCAAATAATCACTATAGTATATACCTGTCAAAAGCGTTGCGATTGAAGCATAAAGGTATTTTGTATCTGCTCTTCCATTGATCAAATAGAAAAACATCGTAATTAGTGATGAAAAAAATATAAACCCGATCATCATAGCATTAATGCTTTCACCATAAAATCTGATTTTTCCAACAGTCGTGTATAACTCATCCAACGCTGTGATGTAAACCGACTGTGTTGACAAGCCACTCCTGTAAGTTGCAATCGTATCTATCCGCAAAGTGTTGTGATCTGTAATTAGATTTGAACTTATTGGATATCTGAAAATGCCATTCCAAAGATTACTGTCACCATTTTGAAAATCACCATTTCTACCTATAAGAACATCATTGAAATAAACTGAATGTGCATTATCCGAGAGTCTATTAATGATGATATGATAATGGCTCCCATCCAAATCAACTAAAGATTCTTTAGGGATTTCTATTGAGTATGAGTTACTCTTTAACCCAGACTCACTAAAGTTATATGCCGACATATCTGGCGAAAACTCACTGGCATTTAGGATAAGTGAATTTTTATCATCAAATGCTCTGAAATCACCACTCTTAAAAGCGATGAATAAACTTGATGTAATAATAACAAAAAATATGAGGATTATCATCCAACGATTTTTCATGTTTTACTCCAATAACGTATTGAATATTTTTATCATTGATTTAGATTATATCATTATTTGATTATACAAACGAACTGCCCCCAGATTTTTTATAATCTGAAGGCAGTTTCTATCAATTCTTACTATAATTCAGTTCGATTATGCTCTAGGAGGGGTACCTTCCTCGTTGGATACAACCACATCGATTTGCACCAATGCATCATGAAGTAAAGCGGATACGCCAACTGTTCTTCTTGCAGGTACACCATCTGGGAAAAATGCTTGATAAACTTCATCAACAGCTTCAATATCTGAGATATTTTTAAGGAATATGTTCACTTTAACCACATCTTCCATCACATGATCGATACTTTCTACGATTGCCTTGATATTATTAAGGCACTGTCCAGCCTGCTCTTTTATACCACCAGCTACCAGTTCTCCTGTTTTTGGATCAAGTGGCAATTGAGCAGAAAGATGATTGTAGTGTGAAAAAGCAACCGTTTGTGTTGAAAGTGCACTTTGGGGTGCTTTTTCTGTATTATTTGCTTCAATAATCAAACCATGTCTATCTTCAACCGCTTGTGGAGGAGTTCCATCTCCATGTGAAACCACTGCTTCAATTTGAACGAGTGCACCCATTGGCAAAGCTGATGCAGCAATCGTTGTAACTGCTGGAACATAAGCTACTGCTCTAGCGATCGCTGAGTCAGGGAAAAATGTAGTATAAACTTCATTGACAGTTTCCGAGTCTGATAAATTGTTGAGGTAGATATTGACTTTAACGATATCATCAAAAGGAACATCAATGCTTTCTAAAATTGCCTTGATATTCTTTAAGCACTGTCCTGCCTGCTCTTTAACACCACCATCAACCAATCGACCTGATTTAGGATCAATCGGTAATTGTGCTGAAAGATTGTTATAATGGGAAAATGATACGGTTTGTGTGGATAATGGACTAACCGGAGCATTTGACGTGTTATTGGTAAGTTTGATCAGGTCACCTGCTTGAGGTGCGTTTGGAATTGTACCTTCACCGTGTGAAAGAAGCGCTTCAATTTGTACCATAGCGTCCATCGGTAAAGCATCAACAGAAACCACTGTACGTGTAGGAACATAACCAGTGAAAAATGTCTTATAAACTTCATCAACTGCGTCCATATCTTTGATGTCCCTCACAAATACTGTGATCTTGACAATATCATTCATCACATGGTCGATGCTGTCTACAACTGTTTTGATATTCATAAAACATTGTTCAGCCTGCTCTTTTACTCCACCAGCTACCAAATTACCTGATTTTGGATCGATTGGCAGTTGAGCTGAAAAATTGTTGTAATGCGAGAACGCCACCGCTTGTGAGTATGGACCGATACATTTTGGAGCCTTTTCTGTATTTATTGCAAATACCGCGTTATAAGCACTCATGTTCATGTTCCTCCTTGTTTGATGTATTAAGTTAAATTGTATTGTACCACACATGAATTGTCAATCGACTTCAGTTATGAAATATCAATTGTCAATTTGGTTATCATGCACAAACAAGATGAATAGGGTTCAATAAATATGTTGACATAACCGCTTGATAGAACAGGTGAGTTTTTATACAATTAAAGGAACTGATAACTTATAAAATTATGAATAGAGGCTATCCATGGAACGTATTAAATACAACAAAATACTTATGTCAGTACTATTTTCAGTAATTATTTATACCACTGCCGCAATTTATAATGATCTGTTCATTAACATCACTTCCATCGCAGGATATTTGACTTGGCACGTTGTTTTCGAATTTATAGGTGTATTGGTCTTTTTCTCAATATTCACAGTCACTTATTTTGTTTATGAGGAGTCGGCTAACTTTCGTATGATTATTCTTAGCTGCGCCTTTTTGACCATGGGACTTCTTGATACGTTTCACACCTTCAGCTTTAAAGGCATGTCAAACTTTTTCATCGCAAACAATACCGCCAACAGAGCTACAACACTATGGATTCTATCGAGAACCTTGGGTAGCCTAGGTCTCTTACTATCGGCATATGTTCCAGCCAATTTCAAGATCAAAATAAAAAAAGAGTCTTTTGCAGTTGTCACAACATCATTTTCTATTCTCATATTTATAATAGTCACTTATTTTCCCAACTTTTTCCCACCGATGTTCGTTGAGGGATTGGGACTCACGGGTATTAAAATTGCAATGGAATACGTCATAATACTGATACTTGCGTTAACTTTCGCGCTCAATTTATCAAGGTTTAATAGAACAAATCAAAGGCTTGAGCATCAATTCATGATAGCCCTTGTACTCCTGATGTTTTCAGAATTTGCATTTACAAGTTACGGAAGTGTCTATGACGCCTTCAATTATGTAGGTCATATCTTCAAGATCATTGCCTCAATGATTTTATACAAGGCAATTTATGTGGAAAACGTCAGTGCCCCCTACAGACACTTAAACCAAATGGTTAAGAAAAGTACTGAGGAGCTCAGAGATATGAATTCAATGCTTCTAAAGGACATTGAATATGCAAAAGAAATGCAACTTCGACTTATGCCAAAGAAGTTCCCAACGGATGAATCCATATCTTTTTATGTGGAATACTTGCCTGCCGAACGATTAAGCGGCGATTTTTATAACGTGATCAAACTAGATGAAAACAATATCGCACTCTATTTGGGAGATGTGTCTGGACATGGTGTTACCGCAGCAATGCTTACGATATTTGCCAATCAAAACATCCTTCCTTTCAATGAAGATGAGGATAACCATCAGACGATAACGCCACCGTCTGAAGTATTGAACACGATCTACAAAGGGTATAACAATTCCAATTTCAGTGATGAGACCTATATTGTCATGGTCTATGGAATATATAACACAAAGACAAAATCCTTTACTTATGCTTCTGCTGGGATGAACGTATCACCGTATATCATAAAACGATCAGGTGAACTGATACCACTTGACACTAAGGGCTTTTCCATCTGTAAGCTCGGAGAATTCATTACACCCGTGTTTGATGAAAGGCACGAAACTCTTGAAGCGGGTGATAAGTTATTCATGTACTCAGATGGATTAATAGAATCAAGAGATTCAAACAATGAACAGTATGGTCAAGAACGAATGGAGGCATTTTTGAGGGCAAACGCCATTTTAAGTGCAGAGGAACTGAAAATTGCTTTGCGCGAAAATTTATGCCAACATATCGGGCATATCAATCAGTTGATGGATGATGCTACTTTCTTGATTATGGAAGTACATCTGTGATTTCACATGAAATGGAGCATGTCGCCAATGAACAGGTGGGGTTACCAAAACGACCACTGCTGGTAATCTGGTGGATATGTTGTTATATGAAAATTAATTCTATAAGTGATCCAAGTCAACAAAATGACTTGGGTCATTTTTTGTTGTGTTTCTGAATTTTTGAAAGCGCGGGCTTTTTCTATAATAAACAAATGTACTGACACTAAGGATCACTCTAATGATGAAAGGTAATATAAATGCAGTGGATAGCGGATCCCAGATGGCATCACCGATGAATATATAGGTCAACAAACTCGGAGAAATACCAATCAGTGATGCAAAAATGAATGTTTTATAGGTGACGTTGGTCGTGCTCAGCATGAGACTTATGAAATCCACTGAAGGATTAGGAACGATCCGTAAGATCAAAGTGATCAAAAATCCCTCTTCAAGATTCATGGAAAGCAATTTCTCAGTTCTTTTATTCTTTGATAAAAAACTGGAAACTCTTTCTTGACCAAGTCTTCTTCCGATGACAAACGTCAATGTAAACTCGATGGCAACTAATGTGTAAGTTAAAATAATCGCTTGGAAGAGAGGTAAAAAAGCACCAGATGCAATAAACAAAAGTGCGACAGGAATAACAAAAGTAACCGCTTTAAGGCTGTAAAGTCCAATCAAAATAAGCAGTCCCCTATTCGGTGATGAACTGATAAAAGTGATGACTTCCCTTGGATCCACCTCCATAAAATAGCGAGCGACAAAAAAGATAAATAAGCCCCATATCAAGACGATTGGAACAGAATAAAACCACTTTCTCGGTATACCATCTATCATGAGTTCTTGCGCTTCAGAAATACAGACTGCGAGCACATGATCAGGGATAAGTTTAATCGCGATAAATGCTAAAATCGGTACGATTATGAAATCATCCATCAAACCGAAAATAGGAATTGCATCGGGAATCAGATCAATAGGAGAAAGTGCATAAACAACCGTTATTGCTGCGAAAATTTTTGCCATCAAAGGCGTTTCTTTCTTTTTCATTGCTATGAAAAGTGCTGGAATTATGTTTCTAAAATTCTTCATTTTTTCACCCGTATTTTATGTGATTTATTTTTGATTGTCAGCTTCTAAAATTAAAGGGAAAAAGCAAGTTCACTATTATTAGTATATCATTTTGTGCTGTAAGAATATTCTTCAAATTGAACAAAAAAAATAAAGATCTCAAATAATAATGAGATCTTGGTTCTAATAACTGAATAGGTATACTCTGAACATTAAGATGGGGCTGTTTTTTAGAAAGCAACCCTACTCATCGTCGTCTTCTTCGTCTTCTTCGTCTTCTTCGTCTACTTCGTCATATTCTTCATTGTAGTCTTCTTCATCTTCTTTTTCAATTTGATCAAAAATATCTTTGATTCTTAAATTTTTCAAATCGTCCTCATCGATATCCGGATGCTCATTTGATATTAGATTCCTACCTAAACTCATATCATGATTATTTTCGTTACTATAACTATGTTGATCTCCTATTTTCACTTCTGCATTCAAAAGTTCAGTATAAATACTGAGATTCTTCTCTATTGAGCCAATCAGGTCTTCAGTACTTGTTTTTACAGCAACTATCGCTATTAAAACATTATGCTGGTCAATGGTGTATCCCAACAATAAAGCCTGATTAAATATCTCATCAATCGCTTTCTCATATTTTTCACCTTTTAAGTCTAGCGTTGATAATAAATCTATGGCTTCTTGATTGAAACCTTTTACATGAATCACTTCACCTGATTTATTTATTTCCAGTTCGATACTTGGATTTATATCCAAACTGATTACT
>JAGXHV010000015.1 GCA_024636005.1 Bacillota bacterium | reverse complement strand
GACTAGGAGGCATATTTTGGGAATCTACGTTTTAGCATAGTAGCAAAAGCTATTATGAATATATTGAATAGGATTGATGGACTTTTGCTACTCTAAACATTAAAAATCATGTTTAGGAGGCTAAAAGTGAGCTATCAAAAGGCAGAAAACATATTGCCAAAGGAAGTACTTGAACTGATTCAGAATTATATTGATGGTGAGTATTTGTACATCCCAAGAAAAATCGATAAGAAGAAAACATGGGGTGAAACCACTAAAATCAAACAGGAACTCTCAAAACGCAACGCTGAAATCTATAAAGCATACTTAACAGGTAAGTCGATCCACATACTGGCGGATTTGTATTTTTTATCTACTAAGAGCATACAGCGGATCGTCTTAACGGAAAAAAAGAGAATTACAGAAACATAAGTGAGAGCATTCACTTATGTTTTTTTTGTCTCAACTTTTATACAGAAAAGAACTTGAGGTCGATAATCCAATGAAATTCATCTAGAATTAACATGTAAATACAATATTCTAGGAGGATTTATATATGTGCACCCCTTCATCTAATGCTTAGCAAAGGCTATTGCATAAAACCTATAAATAGTAATAAGCCTTTGCATATCCCATTATAATTTTAGGGAGATGCCAAATGAGCTGTTATCAGAAAGTCGAATGGACAATAACTCCAAAATCAGCACCAAAAGTGATTCGGAGTTGTCCAAAATGTGGTGAAAAGACCCACTATATCAACAGTACAAAATTTAGAGTCAATGCCAACGGAAAGAATATTGATGTTTGGTTGATCTATAATTGCAGCAAATGCAAATCAAAATGGAATATGACCATTCACGAACGAACCAATTCAAAAGATATTGATCCAGAAAAATACCAGTGCTATATTAAAAATGATAAAGATCTCGCACATCAAATAGGATTTGATCCAGTTTTTCACAAAAGAAACCATTCCGAGCTCGTTTATGATTCCATGGAGTTCGACATTTTTGTAAGTAAAGCCGAATGTAATGATACAGCTAGACACTTACAAGAAATAACAATAAGATGTCCATTAAGTCTAAATCTCAGACTGGATAAACTGTTGGCTGATCACATGAGAATATCTCGTTCAAAGTTATTAAAAACTCTTTCAGAGGATTTACCACTGAAAAAGAAGATTAAAGATGGTATGATATTTTTATTGCCTAGTGATTACTAATATAATATTGGACTGAATTAAGGAATGCTTCCATTGAGACAGCATTTCTTTTTTGTATACTGAGAAGGGACTTAAGTCCTCTATTATTGCCCAAATGTCACTATATTCATTATAAGCACATACTTGTTTAAATAAGATGTTATAATAAAAACGAAATCAAATCAAATTATGTAAACCAGAGAGGTGTTAATGAAAATTATTAAGATATTGAGCGCGGTCACTTTAATTACAACACTCACAATGACTCAAATACTGACTTTTGCGGAGTCTACCTATGAGACTTCTGTTGAAGGCTATCAGAACGTTGCTCCATGGTACACAGAGGGCATTGAAGAGGCAATAGAATGGCAAATCATGCCGGATAGATTTAAAGATGTTTCTATGGACGCACCAATTACTAGAGGTGAATTCGCCGAAGTAATCGTACTTGCTTATGTGAGGTTAACTGGTTCCCTACCGGAGACATGGAATTCCACTCGTTTTAGCGATCAACCTAGTGTTTATGCTCAAATTGCAAGTGAACTCGGATTTGTTTCAGGCTATACAGATGGAACCTATCGATCAATCAGCGAAATAAAACGTCAAGAGATGTTTGTAATGATCAATAATCTAATCAATCATATAAATTCAGAAACAGAGATCGTTTTAGATGAAGATCAAAAAAATGCAATCATGAATGAAGCTCTTTTAAGATTTGTAGATGGGCAGGAAGTTAGTGATTGGGCAAAACAAGCATCAGCTGTGCTCATCAACCTTGGTATCCTCGCAGGTACTGATCAAGGCACACTTGAACCTAAGCAACCTATTTCCCGTGCACAAGCGATGGTAATCCTTACTAGAACACTTAAGGCTACTGAAAGTCAAGCAGTATCAAACAGAAAATCAAATAATGCGCTTAAACAAATGGCTGAGACTTATGCTGCAACAAATACAGTGGCTGTCAGCAGAGGTAGCAGAAGAGGCCTCCCAGTTGAAGCTCTCTATTCACAAGATGAACTTATGGTCTTACAAGGTAAGAATGATACGAAATATACGGCAGTTTTTGGATCTCTTGACGCTGGAAGATATGCAACATCAGAAGAAGCTCTCAGTCATATGGTGAGTATTACTGTAGATGTGTGGACATTGAAATCAGACGGAACTAAAACACCAGGAATACGAACCGTAAGAGTTAATTCTGCATTGGCTGATATCTTTACACAGGTGTTTAAAGAAATATATGAAGGTGCTGAGCAATTTCCTATTAAAAGTCTCGGCGGTTATGCATGGCGTTCAAGCTCAACTTCTGAACACAATTTAGGACTCGCAGTCGATATCAATGCCAATGAAAATTATATGATCCGAAAGGATGGTACTGTGGTTGCTGGTTCATTCTGGTTACCGGGTGAAAATCCGTATTCCATCAAACCCGATGGTGATGTTGTCCGTGCTTTCAAGAAATATGGTTTCACTTGGGGCGGAGATGCATGGCCATCAAGTAATGACTATATGCACTTTTCCTTCCTTGGATGGTGATCAATCAAAAAGGCTAGCTGAGATTTTATCAGTTGGCCTTTTTTTGTTATCAAGACAATTATGGATTTGTGCGAATCACAAATGCAAACGCAAAATCGGATTTATTGATTTCAGTTCTAATTGTGAATGCCCTGATCACGTGGCCAGGTTCATAACTTTCACTGTTCGAACTTAAATGAACCGAAAAATTTCCCGGAATTTCAAATCGAACTTCACCATTTTCAACTTTCAAGTCAAATTCTTGAGTTGATTTTTCTGAATATAAAAATTTGCCATCCTGAGTCAAGAGATCATCATAGATTTTGAACTCCTCTGCCTCAAAATTTTCAAGAGTAATCACAACTTCATCACCAATGGAAACATAAGGGAGTTCCTCCCATGTGCTGTTTTCAAATGGAAAAACCAGAAATCTTTCGATATCTTCACGCGTTTCATTATACAGGTCACCATAATATATTGGTTTGATGGTTTGATCACCTATTGTTATACCAATGGATGGTTCAGGGGTAGGAATGCCACTTTGAGTCAAGAACAACAAAATTGCGACTCCAATTAAGATGGCTATTACAATAATGATTTTCAAAATTGATTTCATTTAGTTCTCCTTTTATGTGATTAATCCACTACGACTATGATAACATAACACTTCAGTTACTACCATAATAGCTGATGATACAAATTCTAATCAAATCCTAACGCCAATAAACACACAATGTATTATAATATTGTTAAAGTTGAACACTCTCACCACTTAAAGCATAGCTTTTGAAGTGGGAGATTCCTGTTTCATTGTCTTGTGCCTCATTTGGTAGCAAGGTCTTATTTAGGACTCCGCAGGCTTAATATCGGGTAGTTCCAGTACCCTACGCATTGGCAATAGGCTTAAGACGCTACTCTTAGACCCTCTGCCTTGATATTTTTGGCTGCATTTACATCCCTGTGATGGAATTCACCACAGATTGGACATACCCATGTCCTGATGTACAGTTTCTTCATATTTATGTTTTGATGACCACAGCTGGAACATAGCTGACTGCTCGGGAAAAAGGGATTGATTTTGATATATTTTCTATCATACCAAAGGGACTTGTACTCAAGCATATCAAGAAATATACCCCAGGATGCATCTGCTATGGATTTGGATAACCTTTTGTTCTTGATCATGTTTCCTGGCTTAAGTCCTTCTACAACAATAGTTTGGTTTTCAGCTACTATTGCAGTGGATTGCTTGTGGAGAAAATCCCTTCTAGTATGGGCGATCTTCTCATGCAGAAGTGCTACCTTCAGTTTTTCTTTGTTGTAGTTATTGGAATCTTTCTTCTTTTTGGAAAGTCTTCTTTGTGCTTTGCCAAGTTGTTTTTCGTATTTCCTGTAGTACTTAGGGTTGGGGACCATCAAGCTATCTGAGGTTACCAGATAATCCTTCAGTCCCAAGTCAATGCCGATTTCCCCTGTGGCTCTAGGCATTATTTCAATCTCTGTGTCAACACAGATAGAGATGTAGTATTTGTATGTATTGGTTCTTGAGATTGTGACATTTAGGATTTTGCCTTTCAATTCTCTGGAGTTTGCGAACTTTACAAAACCCAGCTTTGGTAGCTTTATATGATTTTCCCTGATCTGGATATTGCTGTTTACCATTTGGGAGCGATAGCTCTGTTTAGGGTTCCTCTTGTCTTTGAATTTTGGAAATCCAGCCAGCTTCTTGAAGAATCTCGAATAAGCACTGTCCAGATCTCTTAAAGTCTGCTGAAGGGAAGTTGATTCCACTTCCTTCAGGAAAGGATATGCTTTCTTTAGGATTGTGAGTCTTTTGGCATGCTCATTGTAGCCAAGGTATTTATCGGCTTTTGACAGCGCTAGAAAATGGTTGTAGATGAACCTGCTACAGCCGATGTTTTTATTGATCAGTTCAGCTTGCTCAATTGTTGGGTATATTCTATATTTGTAGGCTCTGTGCATACGAATCAACTCCTTGCAAATAGTATATCACAACACAGTCAATCGAACAAGTGTTCTTATTAAAACGAGCAATTCATTTCCCACCTAAGAGGAGGGAGTATTCTTGCTATTTATGATAAAATACGAATTTAGGAGTGTGCTATGTCATTATTAGGAAATATAATCTGGTTAATTTTAGGGGGGCTAATTGCCGCTCTTGGGTGGGCAATTGCGGGTGTATTGCTTTGCATCACAGTAATTGGTATCCCATTTGGTTTACAATGCTTCAAAATAGCAGGACTGACACTTGCGCCATTTGGTAAGAACATCAGCATGGGTGATTTTGGTGCAGGTAGTTTTATCGGAAATATCATTTGGATTCTCTTATTAGGTTGGGAGCTTTGTCTATTACACCTTGTCATGGCTCTGCTATTAGGCATTACAATTATCGGACTTCCATTTGCTAAACAACATTTGAAACTGGCTCAATTGGCACTTTTGCCATTTGGATCAAGGGTATAAAAAAATAGAGTATGCGTTTGCATGCTCTATTTTTTTGCAAAATCAATCGTCCTAAAACATCTCAAGTACTCCAAGTCTGACAGCCACTCTCGTCATAACATTAAACATTAGCACCCCAATCGCCATCAAGACAATTCCGAGGATCAACTCACCTATGAGCATTCCACTCAAATCAGATAATGGCATACCTGCGTAGAGGGAACGACTCGCCTCAATACTACGGGTCAGTGGCATCAATTGCCCAACCGGTTGCAACCAAACAGGCATCCGCTCAAGAGGAAAATTTGCGCCTGTTAGACCAAGCATGGTCATTGAAGCCACATTGAGCACCAAGTTGAGGTCTCTGGTCAATAGACCAAGACAAGAAATTATGAGTCCAAATGCCATAGCTGAAAATGATGCGACTAGGAGAATGAGTAAAAATGCTGGCCATGAAGAAAAGGGTAAATTAAATCCGAAAATCAAAGCACCAATCATTAGACCAAACAATACAGTTACTAGACCATCAAAAATATGGAGTATCGCTCTGGGCAGAAATATTCCAACACCACTGGAAGGCGATGCAATCAAGAGTTTGAGTGTCCCGGAGTTCTTTTCCTGTGTCAACTGGACACCGATCCCGAAAATCGCATTGAAATAAGTCAACACTAAAGCATTTCCAATGAACCAATGGCTGACATCTACCCCACCATAGACATAACGTGCAACAAGTGTAAAGCAAAGCATTTGCATAAGCGGCGACCCAAGATTGACCATGAGGTATTGTTGGACAGACATCACTGCAAAAAGACCTTTGTAAGAGAGTGTCGCTTTTCTAAATAGTCGTTTGATTGGATCCATCAGTACACCTCCAAAGTAGCATCTACCCTACATTTTGCATCAATTCTACCAAACATAAACACAGAGATTAACAGATAGCAAAGTGTCAATATCAAAAGACCTCCAATATAAGGTGAAACTTCACTCCAGGTTCCTCCCCATACCGCATAATGAATGATTTTGACCGCCCAAGTAGGAGAAAATACATAAGCAAAATATCTAAAGAACTCAGGCAGCTGCTCAATTGGAAATAAAATACCGCATAGTATATACACCGGGTACTCCATGAAGTTCATTAGAACCCTAGCATTTCTTGATAATGTGAACAAAGCTGCGAAAAGATATCCGATTGCTACAAGAGATAGTGTCATAAGAGCAAGGCCAATGCCCAACCACATAAAACTTGTAATCACAATCTGCTTTTGAAACACCAAAGTGACCACACTAAAACTGATACAAATGCTAATGAATCCCCAAATTGAATTGCCTAAGATTTTTCCAAGAACGATCCACTTAAATCCTGCAGGTGCAGCATAAATGGTCTCGAGTGTTCCATACCATCTTTCTCTATGGATATCACTTGCTGAAGAGAAACAAATGCTGGACCAAAATGTGGCAAGTCCACTGCCAAAAACGGCATACACCGTAAAATCCATATCGGACCTCTCGAGATACATCATGCCTAGCAACAACCCGAAAATAATAGGCTGTGCTAAGACACAAAATCTAAACATCGGTCTACCAATAGACGTTCTAAACTGTTGTGTGGCACTTGCGCTGAGAACATTTAAACTTTGCATAATGCCCTCCCTTCAACAAAATGAACGTATATTTCCTCAAGAGACAAGTTTGCATCGTTTTTCGACTCATGTTTTGCGATGGTTTTGAGTCCTTCAATAGTGTCTAGAGCCACAAGTTCGCCATCATTTATGATGGCAATTCGATCGCACAGTTCTTCCGCTTCCTGCATATAATGAGTTGTTAAAAGTACTGTTTTTCCTTGATCTGCAATTTGCCTCACCATCTTCTTCAGCGCCCTCGCTGCAACAGGATCGAGACCAAGACTTGGTTCATCCAGGAAGATCACTTCCGGTTCATTGAGAAGTGCTCTGGCAATTTGAAGGCGCTGTTTCATCCCCTTTGAATAAGTCTCAACCTTATGCTTTCTCACTTCAGTCAAACCCACCTCTTCAAATAGACGATCCAAAAGCTCATTCTGTTTTGATCTTGGAATCTTATAAATATCTGCAAAAAATTTTAAATTGTCTTCTCCACTTAATCTCCAATAAAGGCTTCTTTCTCCACCAAAGATAAAATTGATTCGAGGACGAATGAATTTTTCTTCACCAAACGCTTCATAACCGAAAACTTTTGCTTCACCTGAAGTTGGAGCGAGCAAAGTGGTCAATATTTTGATTGTAGTCGTTTTACCGGCCCCATTTGGACCAAGAAGGCCAAATATTTCACCGGGATAAATATCAAAGCTGATTCCTTTTAATGCTTCCACAGACTTCTTTTTTTGGTTCATCACTCCAATTTTAGCGGTATAGGTTCTTCTCAAATCCTTAACTGAAATAACAGGATATGTATTTGACAACATAGAGCACCTCACTTTTTATATTAGATATACATCTTATTAGATACACGTCTAATATAACTATTATTT
>JAGXHV010000089.1 GCA_024636005.1 Bacillota bacterium | reverse complement strand
CAATCTCAGCTAGATCATTGCTTAGAAGCAATGTTGTTAATTGCAACGTCACAGGAATAAGAATCAATCTGTCTGTCATAATATTTTGAGTAATCACTTATCACCTCTTTTAGTTTTTTTTCGAAGCTTTAATACCAGATTCTTTTGTAGAGCAATGTCCTGAAAAATAGATCCAATCCGTTCAGCCTTCTCTTTCACTGTGAGAGTATGTGTTGCGTCAAAGTCTTCAACTTGACTCATGGCATTTTCTAAATCCTCCAAAGAAAGCAGATTCACCGCAACACAATAGAACGTTTTTTTTCTGCCATCGTTGTATTCATTCAATAATTTTTCAAGAATCACACTTTTCTTTTCTAGTTCCTCATTGTATGCAACTATTCCAATGTTCTTGGCTCTTTCTAAGTCTCTCATTTGACACTGATGTGTTATAAACGAATCATATTGTTCAGCACCATCATATTTTTCGCATGGAAACTCAGGGCACTCGGTGCAGTATTCGACATTACCATGCGAAAGGCTACATCTTGCAATTGAACAAGTTTGATTTCCTGGACCGCCTCCACAACCGGGACAATACCCACCCAGTTTCATGGGACAAAGTCCACAATTGAGTCCACAAAGTGAAAACATCAGATTTGTTCTTTCAAAACCTTTCATTTCAGATCACCAACCCTATTTCTCGAATTCTTTTGGGGGTTTCATGTAAAAGAATAGCCAGCCAAAAGCACTCATAAACATCACTCTTTGGAACAGACCCATGAACGTTGGCAAAGCAATCATTCCTAAAGGAATTAGTGTTGCGACAACTGCCATGATCAACCCACTGGCTCGTTGCCATTTATGACTCATAAATCCATGCCCTGCAGCAAGAAACGTAAAACTAAATCCTGTGATGCTTGCAAAAACGGAATGCAACTGATCATGAAATAAGTTGGTTCTAATAGAATCCATCAAAGGAGCATGTCTAAACACGCCTGTTAGAATCAAGCTCAGACCGAATATCATACCAACCACTTGGTAAAATCGAATTTTACTCGATAACACAATCCAAATCGACATTGCTCCAAGACACATGAAAACGAAGTTCATTACCCATGCGTTTGGAGAGCCCTGTGCTCCTAAATGACTGGTTGTATTGCTTAGAATGGAATAACCGTCAAAGCTGAAAAGTGCCAAACCAATGGAAACAGCTAAAAATAGAATATAGACAATAAAGGCAGCCTTATTCTTTTTCATCAGCTGAGCTCCTCATTTTAAGCATTTTATCCATCTTAGCATCAAGCTGTTGTAGTTGAAACTTTAAGAGTTCCATTTTTTCATCTAGTTTACTAATTTTCATTGGCACTACAATAATCATAATAATTAGGGCATATCCCAAAGCCAAGAGCATTAAAAATGTTTCCGCCATTTTTTCCTCCAATGATTATATTTTTGTTAAATTATTCACTCAATCGAGTTCAAAATACTCAATGACTTGATCTGCTACTTTCTCTGGTGATAAATCAGTATTGTTGATTCTTAAGTAATTAGGGTGCGTAATATCTCCAGGTGACGAATTGAGTCTATACTTTTCCATGCTACTCAAAAGTTCTCTTTCAGACCATTCAATATTTCTTTTGGTAGGCTTCTCTGCCAGTCTGAGTGGTGTCTTGTTTCGAGCCAATCTAATTTCAAGATCACTTTCGAGTTCTACTATGTAAGTGGTCGCACCATGTGATTCGAACAGACTCATTACCTTATCCACGTAGACATATTCACTGGCAAGGTTAAAATCCCACATATATGTAAAAATCATCCCTTTTCCATCTGATGCTGCCATGGTTTTGAATATCTCTTCACGAAAAAGCCTTATCAAATATTGGGCTTCTTTTGTGTTATAGTCAAAGATCTGGAGAATCGGTTCGATACTCATGTGATTATGAAAGAGTTTCAGTCCTGTTTTCTCCATAATTGCTTTTCCAACAGTCATTTTGCCAACGGCTTGAGGACCTGTTATCAATATGAATTTCAAATCAACCTCCTTATATGAATCCAATTTTGAAAATTATATCATTTTATTTTTCCATGTACAATATAGCAGTTTCAATATGCTATACTGAATAAAAAGATTTATTTCATTATGTGAGGTGCAAGATGCTATACATCGATCAATTCCGATTCCCAAATTCTGATCAGGAATTTGATTTTTTCATGTCTATCAAAAGAAAATGCTATGATAATTTTTACCCTTTCCAGGTGCTATCGAAAAAAGGATTTGAAAGATTGGATTTTGAGCCCATTACAATTCTTTATGGCGGCAATGGCTCTGGAAAAACATCTGTTTTGAACATCATTGCAGAAAAATTAAAGCTGGATCGCGACTCAATGTACAATCGCTCCAGCTTTTTCGAAACCTATGTGGATCTATGTGAAACATTGCTTCTGGAACCGCTTCCCTTAAACAGCAAAATCATTACCAGTGATGACGTCTTCAACTATATGCTGGATCTGAGAGCGCTCAATGAAGGCATCGATTCAAAAAGAGAAACCCTATTCGATGAGTATTTGGATGCCAAATACAGCAAGTTCAAGTTCAATTCTCTCGATGATTATCATGAGCTAAAGAAAGTAAATCAAGCAAGAAGTAAAACGCAGTCAAAGTATGTTAGGACGAATTTGATGGACAATGTCAAAGGCAACTCCAATGGCGAAAGTGCTTTCAAGTACTTCACCGAAAGCATCCAGGAACCAGCGCTCTATCTTTTGGATGAGCCAGAAAACAGCCTTTCTGCGACCAGGCAAGTTGAACTGGCTGAATACCTGCAGGCTTTTGCGCGATACGAGAACTGTCAGTTCATCATATCCACGCACTCCCCTTTTTTTCTCTCTATGAAAAACACCAAAATTTATGACATGGATGAAAATCCTGTCACCATCAAAAAATGGACCCAGCTCAAAAGTATGCAGGTTTACCATTCTTTTTTTGAAAAACATCGTATGGATTTTTAACCGAAACGGTATCCTGTCATGGACATCGAGCCCATGAGACATTTCTCATTGAACACTTCAATTTCATCAGAAAGATCAGAGGCACCTAATGCATATAGTAGTGGAAAATAATGATCTGGAGTGTAAAATGCTTTTTCAGCGCTTTCTCCTGTGCGTTCATGATAGATCACAGCATCATGATTGCGATCCAAAATGTTGCTCTTTATATACTCATCGAAATCATGGGCAAAGGGGTAGCCACCTTCCATCTGCCAATTGATCAGTGAAAGGTTGTGCACAATGTTACCACTGCCCAATATAAGAACGCCTTCTTCTCTAAGAAATCTCAACGCTTTTCCGATTTCATAATGTTCCTTAGCCGGAGCTTGATGGTTTATACTCAATTGAACCACAGGTATATCCGCCTCAGGATACATGTGACTTAAAACAGACCATGTTCCATGATCAATTCCCCAACCATTGTCTATGATTAATCTTTCTCCTAGCACCCTTTCGAGTTGACTGGAAAGTTCAGGCGAACCTTTTGCCAGATATTTTAGTTCATACAGTTCCTTAGGAAATCCGTACATATCATAAATCATTCTCGGATTATTAGAATCAGAAGTTCTGGTCCCTTCAGAATACCAATGAGCTGAAATGGTAAGTATTGCTTTAGCTCTTGGCAAATTCTTACCAAGTACTTTCCAAGTTTCTGTAAACTCATTTTCTTCTATTGCGTTCATCGGAGATCCATGTCCAATAAACAGTACTGGCATTTTCATGAAAGCCTCCTTTACACTGAGAGCCTCTGAACAATACTTTCTATTATTGAATCCGCCTCATCATATGGCACTTGACAGGTCCCAACCATCTTGTGACCACCACCACCATGCTCAAGCATCAATTTCCCAATATCAACAGTGCAAGTACGGTTCAAAATGCTATACCCTACTGCAATGCTGACGTTTTGCTTTTGCTTGCCATCGACAAGCCAAACCGAGACGTTTTGTTCTGGATATAGACTATAAATCATAAACCGATTTCCGGTATAAATTGGAGTGACATCTCTAAGGTCGGTTACGATGACATTATCTTTAATCACTGTGTGCTTCTCAACCATTTCCCTAAATTTTTCGGATTGTTCAAAATACAGTTCCACACGTTCTTTCACATCAGGATGTTCCAGAATTTCACTGATATCCATATTTCTAAAATGATTGATCAGTTCTTCCATCAGTTGATAATTGCTGATTCTAAACTCTCTGAATCGACCAAGTCCAGTTCTTGGATCAGAGATGAAACCGAGTAAAATCCATCCTTTAGGATCTAATATTTCTTCTCTTGATAGTTGACCGGAATCCACCTTGTCTACCGCTTCAATCATATCTTTGTATAAAGGAAACCTTTCTGCACCACCGTAATATTCATAAATTATTCTTGCGGCAGAAGGAGCCAATCTACTTTCTCCTTTTACATCTTGGTTCCATCCCAATCGATCATCTTCAGAGGTATGATGGTCGAACCACATGCCACAACCAGGTACAAACGGTACATTGGCAAGGACGTCATCTTCTGTAGGTGTGAATAAGCCATCCTGCAAATCTTTTGGATGGACAAACACCCAGTGATCTATAATATCCGCTTCTCTAAGAAGCATTCCGCAAATCAATCCATCAAAGTCAGAACGAGTTACTAGTCTCATATTAAATCCCCCTTTTTCTCATTATAGTTTCTACATATATAATACCATTTATCAGGCGAGTATCACATATTTTACTAAGAGATATATTCCCAAAATTGTGAAAACAATAATCGTACCAATCGCCCTACCTATAAAAAACCGTTTCATTCCTTCATCGCCTCCTGATTTCCTCTTAAATATTAGTAATCCAACTATGAATATAGTTAATGCACTCACTATTACTGTCAAGTAATGCATTGAATTATTGTTTAAAAGCATTCCTATAATAGCTCCAACTAACATCAATCCTGAAATCACTACAAAAAGTTTTTTCTTGACTGAATTCAACACCTTTTGATCATCAACTTCCTGATCTGATGGGATACTATAATTATTAAATTCCAACTTGCATCTTTCGCAGCTTTCCAAATGCATTGATACCAACTCGACACTTTCATCACTTGCGGCATTATCTTTTACAAGAGGTATCAAATCCAATATGACATCGCATGATACTTTCATATCAAATCCTCCTTTTCTAAAATGTCTTTAAGCCATTTTTTTGTTCTAAAATCAATCACCCTTGCAGAATTTTCTGTAATCCCCAATTTCTTTGATATTTCATAGTAACTGAATCCATTGATTCGCATATTGATGATTTCTTGTGTTCGTTCATCCTTTGTTTTCAGTAGTTCGAAAATTCTTTCTAAAATATGCTTGGTAATCACTTCCTCAAGTATTTTGTCTGCAAAATACAATTCTAAAAAGTCATTATATTCCACAGTTGATCTCTTTTTACGTAGACTTTGCAACCATAGATTCCGAGCGATCCCAAATAGCCATGTCTTTATTGCCGATTTACCCTTAAAAGTCTCGATTGAGATGATTGCTTGATAAAAAGTTTCTGAGAGCAAATCTTCTGCCTGGTCGGTATCATGTGTCAAGCTTAGTAAGTAATTGAAGAGATCTTTTTTGTAATCAAAATACAATTTCTCTAGCTGCTTCATGGACACCTCCCTTTATGTAATGAGTCGCACTAGCGAAAGAAATATTACACTTTTTCTAAAAATAATAGTGTGTCAAATTTTGACACACTATTATTTAAAGGTCTACTACAATTTCACTTTCTTTAATCATCACTGAATACTGGAAAAGTTCCGCATCGATCCATTTTTTTCCCTGAGGAACAGGGTCTTGAATAATGGTCGCTTTCAGCCTATAGCCATGCTTGCCCTTTGGTTGATCTGCACCAACTATAAAACCCATGCTGTTGCTGTCTCTTTTTGGAATAGAGTCTAAAAAATCCACCGTATAAAACTGAAGGGAGATTTCTTCTTCACATTCATATTCAACTACTGGGAGCAACATTCCCTTTGGGCAAACATTTGAAAGATTTACTTCAAAATCTTCACGAGCCTTTTCGATTTGATCAGGTGTCATCCGTTTTTTTATTTCAGGATTATCAAAAGTTTTTGCCATTTCGACTCTCACGTCCATCAAATGAACTCTGTGGATTTGCACCCAGTGTGACTCTCCAGTCGCTTTACTTTTGAATGTCATCTTTTCAGGATAATCATCTCCTATATATAAACGCATTGGCTTCTCCACCAAGTGAGAGACATTTGTAGGTCTTTTGGTAAATCGAATTACATCATCGTGTTTTATGATTAATTTTGATGTGTTGCCTTCAAGCTTATATCTACTCATTGCCATTTTGTCAAACTTTTCAACATCAATGTTATTTGCTTTCCAGTTTCTTTTTTTAAACGCTTCAAGAATGCTCATGCAATTTTCATCACGATATCCAATAAAGCTTGTTTGACTCTGCTTAACTTTGAATTCATTTTGACCTATGAACACATTATGGATATGCTCAATCGGATTTCTAGGTTCTGTTACCCCTTGACCTTTGAGCAACGCTCGATTGGAGCTACCATCAAAGTGACTGTGGTAACTAAGAGGATCAAATGACTCATCATAATGTATCGTGACCAGTTCATTTTGTCCGTCAATGTTTGCTATTCCAACCAAATGTACAATAATTCCATCAAGTCGAATAGATCTTTCAATTAACTTATTTTGATCGATTTTTAT
>JAGXHV010000088.1 GCA_024636005.1 Bacillota bacterium | reverse complement strand
TGCATCTGTTCCTTCAGCCATTGCCAATGCCGTTGTTACTGCACTGTAATCTGCATAATCAGCTTCTGTTAATGCACCCGCTGCTGCTACTGCTGCTGCTAGGTCTGCATCTACAACAGTTACTAAACTACCTTGTGCTGTTGTAATATTGCCTGTAGCTGTAGCTACTTCTGCTGGAGTATTCGCAACTGTTACTACATTGGCTGCTACAACTAATTGATAAGTCGTCCAGCTTGCTGGCGTATAAGTTGCTTCAGTTACTGCTGCTAGTGCTGCATTATAGGCTGTTAAATCTGTTGGTGCCACTTGATTAGTTAAAGTAACAACCAATGTTCCACTAACACTTCCTGTACTTACCGAAGTTGCTCTAACTGTTACTGTTCCATTTGTAATAGCTGTCAACAAACCAGTCGCACTAATTGTTGCTGTTCCTGTTCCATTTGTTACTGACCATGTTACTGACTTATTCGTTGCATTTGTAGGTTGTACATCTGCCAACATCTGCAATGTCCCATTGTCTGTGGTAATGGTAGTTGCGTTACCCGTTCCTGTAACGTTAATAGCACTAACTGATATACTTTCACTAGATCCCCCAGTACTTACATTACTGGTTGTTGGCAGACTACCCAAAATTTTAGGTGCTGCCATGCCTGATGCCACGTTCATTTTTGCTGGTGGAGTTTCGAAGGTGATACCACTTACGTTTACGTCTGCATTGTTAACGATTCCCACACCTGTGATTTTAGCTTTTTCATTTAATATCAGTGTATTTACAACAGTTTCTTTAGGCATCTGGATTTCCAGACCTGGGGAATTGATTTCTATCTCATCGAAAGTACCTATCAGAAGGATCACGTCTCCGTCTTCAGCATCCAAAACAATTTCATTGAATCCCTCATTACCCGGGGTCAAAGCCTCTTCTTCCAGCTTCACCCCAGAATTCGCTGTCACCGATTGAATGGTGGTGCTTCCCGAAATTAGAATTCTGATTTTACCGTTTTCCTTATAAACCGTTACTTTTCCAAGGCTGGAGTCGATGACAATCACACTGTTTTCACCGCCTCCATAAATCAGCGTTTCTCCCTTCACTGTCACATTTTTCAGGGATACATTTCCCTCTCCAACGTTTTTGTCAATGATGAGATTGCCTGCGATTACCATGTTCTGAAGTGTCGTTCCATGCTCAAAAACCGAGACGTTTCCAGCAACTTGCATTACGCCAGAACTCGGACCGTAGGTCCCTGCCTTTGTATATTCCAGATCGTTTGTGGTATAGTGCATCGCTTTGTCCAGCGCGACCACGGCTTCACCACGTTTGATATTCATTTGTCCTCGGAATGTTTGGTCCTGGTATCCGTTCATGATTCCCGCAGCATAGGCTGCACCAACTGCTCCCTTACTCCAATCCAAGCTCCCTGCATCGAGGAACTCTTGGGATGCATCTGGATTGGCTGTCAGTTTTTTGATTATAGCAATGATAGATGCGGCTTCTTCCCTTGTGATGGGATTTCCGGGTTTCATAGTCCCATCCGGATATCCTGTTATGTATCCTGCAGCGGAGGCTTTTGCCACTGCCCCTTCAAACCAGTCTGTTGATTTCACATCGCTGAAGGCATTTGTGCCTACTGCTTCGTAGTTAAATATTTCATTTACTAAAGACATGAACTCTCCTCTAGAAATGTTGTTATCCCGTCTGAAAGTACCATCTTCGTACCCTTTGATCGAACCCTGATCCATCCATCTTTGGATGGTGTCTTTGGCCCAGTGTCCTGATATATCCGATGCGAATTTTGTGGTCATTGTTTCTGCTGCAAACACATTCATAGGCACTAGGGTGAACATCACGCAAAGAACTGTAAATATTGCAATTGCTTTCTTGAGATTCCTAGCTTGTTTTTCCATGATTTTTTTTTCTCCTTATTGGAATAATTTTGGGGTTATGTACTTTTTTCTAGATACTTCAGGAATACCATCTCAATATCTGCTAGTTTCCCCTCTTTAACACCTCCAATTAATGTGATATAATTAACTTATCAATAATTATGACCGCGGTCACATACCGCAGTCATTATATCATGATATATGTTTTTATGTCAATTAAAGGAGATAAAGATTTGATAAAAGAAAATAAGAACACAAGAACACAAAATGCGATTGAAACAAAAAAAAATATCTCTGAAGTTGCTAGAGAATTATTTAAAGAACTAGGAATAGAACATGTAAGTGTTGATTCTATCGTAAAAGCAGCAGGTGTATCCAAAGGTGCCTTTTACTTACACTTTGAATCCAAGGATGCCCTAGTAGTAGCTTTGATCAATGATTACACAGAGATAGCAGATATGGATTACAAATCATTTTTGGCAACAGTTTCTGACCACAACTCGGTCCTTGAGATTCTTGCTTTATTGGCAGAAAAGATCTCTGATTTTATAGAGTTTAATATTGGAGTCGACAATATGAGGGTCCTTTATAAAGCTCACTTAACAAAAACCATCGATACAACATCTGCGATGAGCTATAACAGGGAACTCTACAAACTGTTCAGTGAAGTCTTGGAAAGAGGAGTCAATCAGAAAGAGCTCAGAGATGACATACCTGTTGATTCTCTAGCAAAACACTTGATTCTAGCCACGAGAGGCATTACTTTTGAATGGTGTGTCCGTTATCCCGATTTCAATTTAAAAGAACAGGTTCTGGACCACTATAAAATACTTCTGTACGGCTTGAAAAAGTAAACAGGTCTTCATTTAATTAAAAAATAAACCTCACACATCAGTCTTTAACCAAGACATTTGTGTGAGGTTTTTTGAGTTGCTTTTTTTGCTAACCTAAATTGTTCTTTTATAATTATCACCCGTTAATCTCAAGAACTTCAAAATCAAGAAAGATTGATTTTGAATGTTCCTTATAAGTTAAAATGCCTTTATTATTTTCAAAGACAATAGAGAATTGCTCTGGTGTCACGGTAAATTGTTTTATTTCATTGTTTTCAAGTTCAAAATTCAGTTCGAAAACCGTTGAAATCAAAGCTGATCGAAGACTGGTCTGATTCCTTATGTATTTAGACTTTAGTTTTGCATACACTTTCGTTGGTATCATGTAATTGAGTTTATAAGTGTCATATAAAACAGCGCAGATAAAAGATAAAGACGAACTGATCAACAGTGACATAATTATGCCATATCGAAATCTCGAAGCGTTTAAACCACTGTATATCGCGTTAACCTCATCAGAACCGCTCAACTCAATTTTCGCATTGGGATAAAGGATAAAAATATAAACCAAAAGTGATACAGAAGCAATTGGAACAAATGCAATTAGCCAATCATGCCATAATTTTTTTAGATTTATCATGCAACCCTCCTAGTTATCTTTTTTGATACTCTAAGCTACCGGCGAAACCATCTTTAATGGTTGAAGGAATGTTGATGGCATTCGTTTCCAATTCAGCTGTTATCAAATGGTTAGTCAATGAGCTGATGTAACATCATTGTAAGATGTCCAGTGATTTCATTATTGATCACAGATTGCTCCTCAATGCTTAATCCACTCAAATCATAATAGGCATGTGCTGAATAGTCGAATTCATCCATTGAAAATTTCATCCAGAGATTCTTTATTGATTCAGAAGTGCTTTCGTTTGTTGAAATTTGTACCCCACGATAAACGGTGTCTCCATGAAGAGCATTTGATTGAGTAATCTCCGAGCTGATATTAATATGAACAGTGATGTTTGATTGGGGATGTGTCCCCGTGATAAGGAATCCAACAGGCTTAGATACTAATGTTCTTCCATCAAATATAAGGCTATATCCCTCATCTTTAAGGTCAAATATTGAGGTTTCAGGTAATATTGGAGAATTTCCACTAGATAAACCTATTCTTAAGTCTTCGTAAGATTTAACCTCTTTATGAAAATCTGGATATATTGGAATTGTCAGAATGGTTATTGATAATGCCAATAATAGAAACAAGATAAGAGTACTGAGTAGCAAAATTCTCTTATTCTTCATCACATTATCACTTCCTTTCAATCGATGTTGAAATTATACCTACTCCAACAGAAACATCAACTATTATACCTAAAATTCATAAAGTATCCCATAAGAGCACCCGCGAAAATAAACCAAAGAATGATTCCAATTACCATGAAGATCAATTGGGCTTTGAAAAAATTCGCCTTGCTCGGATTGGCTCCGCCTCCAAATGCCCAGACAAACGGCATCACTAAGTTCACAATCGGGATCATCAAAATCAACATTGTGATCAACCATTCCTGCATGGTTACAGGTTCTGGGTTATTATCTACTGAATTTTGTCTATAGCCGTACTCTTCCATATATGCCTCCATCATGTTGTTGTTTACGTGTGATTCAGTCATGCGTTCTTTTTTTTAAAAACCCATCTACTTGATTTCTCAATTCATCACTAAAATCACTCAAATCATCCATCGTAATTGCACCATCATTAATCAGACGAATAATTTCAAATAGCGTCTCTTGCTTTCTTAAATTTATAATGACCCCAGGCTTCTTCTTATCCAGTTTAATGCGTTGTTCCAACTTCCAGAACTTACTTGATGCAGGTAAATTATCGTTCAATAATACTGTGTATTCCATAACGAGCTTTTCCATATAAGACTCTTGCCATGAAGCTATCTTTTCCCTAAATAGCTTCCAATCCTTTTTTGAAGGTTCCATAATAATTCCTCCATATCTTCGTATACATTATATTACAAATTCTTACGTAACAATCCATTATTCTTGGCAGTCAAATAAATATCCTTGAGTTCAATTTTCATATTGTAACCTACGTTAATGTTGTAAGGTATGACCAGACCATCTGATATAATGACTTCTTTAAAGGGCATAATTGTTGCATCAAATACGATGGGTAATGGTACATTAGGAAACATTTCTTTCCAACTGGACATAATACCACTGACCATGAAAACCTGGACTCGTTCATCATCCATTGACATAACGATAGAACCCTTCTTAAGATGGCGCTCAAGTATGAATCTTCCTCTGATCCGTCTCTTCCAGCTCCTTATGATATCTTTGTGGCCCTCTGGCAAATAACCAGAATATAATTCCAGATATTCATCAATTATTGATACATCATCCCATAATTTATCAGCTATTTCTTTAACATCATTAGGATTCAGTTTTTTTGCATTTGCCATTTTCTTAAGTTTGGGATTTATGCCATGTTTTTCATTAACGTAATTTAATAATGGAAACCAAAGTTCATAGTATAAGTGTCCATCTTCTTTAGAAAGCGTCATTAATACCTCCAACTACAGAAAACCTTAAACAGGTTTTTCTGTTATTCTCTGTTTAATTGAGTTTTATGATCAATTCTTTTTTCAGGTGACAGGGCAAATGAATTGTATCTGATACGATCATTACCACTTTAAAGATCCAATAGGTACAACATGAACACCATCTTCGCGTGTATATCCGATATTTGTTGCTGTTAGAATCATAAGAAATGATGGTGGTTGCATTTTATCTATGTCAATTTTTTCTTTTAACTTAAATAAATTCTCAGAAGCCGTGTCAAACTCTTTTGGGCCCATTTTTATTTCAATTGCACCCCAACGACCATCTCGAAGTACAACGATAGCATCACATTCTAAATTTGATTTATCTCTGTAATGATATACTTTGCCATCTAAATAGTCAGCATACACTCTTAAGTCCCTTATACACATTGACTCAAACAAATAGCCAAAGGTGTTAAAATCCTTTAAAAGTTTTGAATCGTTAACACCTAAAGCTGCACAAGCTATTGAAGGATCGACGAAATGTCGTTTAGAACTTGACCTCAATGGCGTTTTTGAACGAATAGAAGGATTCCAGGCTTCCAAATCTTCAATAACAAAAATCCTTTGCAAGGCATTTAAGTAACTCAAAACAGTAGGTTGTGATACAGAATTTTGATCATTGCCTTCCATATCTCTCCTAAGCGTCTCAATCGATGCTTCTGTTGAAATATTTCTCGCTAGTGATTTCAAGAGCATTGAAACTTTTTGTGGATTTTTTTCAATGCCATCAACCCTAGAAATATCAATATTGATGATTGAATCCAAATAGTCTTGTACAGGCTTAGTATAAACTTCAAATTTATTGGAAACTGTTGCTGGCCAACCTCCTCTGACGATAGACTTAGCCAAAGCTTCAATATTTAAGTCGGTCATTGATGCCAAATATTGCCTTTTTTCAAAAAGCTCATTTAAGCTTATACTTCCATTTGATTCTCCCGATTCATATAAGCTCATAGTTCTCATTTTTATTCTTGAGTATCTTCCTGTCCCTGTATGAGATATTTTTTCATCAATAATAGGTACAGCAGATCCTGTTAATATGAACTGTCCGAACGTACCCCTCATATCAACCTCATGTCTAACCGAATCCCATAGAACAGGCGCAGTCTGCCATTCATCAATTAGCCTTGGCGTATCGCCGAGAAGCAAAAGTGAAGGCTTAGTATCCGCAATTTTCATATAATTTGATCTTTGATCAGGATCCTGCATGTATAAGTAACTTTTAGACAAATGCTTCGCAGTGCTTGTTTTCCCACACCATTTTGGACCTTCAACCAAAACAGCACCTGAAGACTTAAGTGCTCTTTCAATAAGTGTATCAGCGATTCTCGGAATGTATTTTTTCATATTGCACCTCCACATATTGTCTGTTTATTATATCAAATTTTGTGATTTGGCGCAATTTCATTTTGTGATTTGGCGAAGTTTTATTTTGTTGTTTGGCGCATTTTCATGTTTTCCACCCGTTATAGTTTCTTTGGAAATAAAAGAGGCGACAACGACAACGTGTCAATGGCAGGGGTTGCTATCACGGATTTGTCGTGTCGCTCCAAAAATTTCAAGTCGTGTTTAATAATATTATGCTCACACAAAAAAGAGGTCTCTTTTATAAATGCAGTTAAGAGATCAACTCGTTAGTATGTAGCTTTTCGCATTTGTCATGGATGGCACCAAAGTCAATAATCTTTTCTTGATCCACCATTACTTCTGTGTCGAAAAATATTAATCCACTCATATTGTGTACTCATTATATTGGTCTATTCACCTCTTTGAGAATTTTGTTTATGGTTGAAGGAATGTCGGAGGCATACGGTGCTAATTTGATTGTGATTGTTGG
Organism: Bacillota bacterium; assembly: GCA_024636005.1. Classification (GTDB taxonomy): domain Bacteria; phylum Bacillota; class Clostridia; order Peptostreptococcales; family Acidaminobacteraceae; genus Fusibacter_D. Next base: position 194 of record JAGXHV010000088.1, on the reverse strand, counting down.
TCAAGGCAATGAGATTGTCAGGGCATTGCATGGAGTAAGTTATTGCCACAACAGCCGCTTGGGTCGAGTAGACGGAGCCTCACGGCTCCAATCCCTCACAGAACCGGACTTGCCCTATTAAGGCATCCGGCTCTTCACTTTATCATTCACAGTACATAGCTTGCCCCTGCCCCAAGTTCATAGATTTTAACATT
>JAGXHV010000087.1 GCA_024636005.1 Bacillota bacterium | reverse complement strand
CGCTTCGTATAATATCCCTGAAATTGTGTATGTGTCATGCAACCCAAAAACTTTGATGGAAGACCTTGCGGTTTTTGAGAAGCAAGGGTATGCTGTGACGAAGATGGTACTTGTGGATATGTTTCCTTGGACGGGGCATGTAGAAACGATTGTTTGTCTACAAAAGAAATCTATGTAGAAATCGTTGAATTTACACACTTTGTCAAGTTTTGGACCTTTGAAGTGAAACCAGATTTTTCAAGAGAAAAGCGTCTTGTTGATCGAATGAGTGTTTCGGCTGGTGTCTACCTGGATGTAGGGTACACAAAGCAATTTATAGATGAAAATGAATAATATAGTCAAGATATTTAGGGATGCTTATATAATGAGTGTCCCTTTTTCATTTGAAATACAGCCCTACTGGACTGTATTAAATAATTTGACCTCGATGGGCAAATTATTTCGTCGTAAAAATATAGGAGGAATAAACATGGCAGAGATTATCGCAATAGCAAATCAAAAAGGTGGGGTAGCCAAAACAACCACATCATTAAACTTAGCGTATTCACTCATGAAACTCGGCAAGAAAGTTTTGATGATCGATTTTGATGGACAAGCTAATTTAACAACTTGCTTCGGCATTGAAGAACCTAATAGCATCGAAACAAACATTGCACATTTGATGATTGCAAAAATGAATGAAGAAGATATTCCTGATAAGTCGCAGTACATCATTTCAAATAATGGCATTGATTTAATCCCCTCAAGTATTTATTTGTCAGTAGTCGATGCAAATCTACGACTTGAAATGGGCAGTGAGCGTATTTTATTTGAAATCCTTGAACCCCTTAAAGCGGACTATGATTTTATCATCATAGATACATCTCCTTCACTGGGGTCGCTTACCATTAACGCACTGAGTGCAGCAGACAGTGTCATTATAACCGTCAATCCTCAACTACTTGCCATGATGGGGTTACAAGATTTTTTAAAGACTACAAAAAAGATTCAAAAGAGAATTAACTCGAAGTTAGAGATAAAAGGTATTTTACTCACCATGTGTGATTCAAGGACCAATCTATCAAAGGTTTTATCAGAGCAAATGAGTGAAGCCTATGATGGTGTCGTCAACATATTTGAAACCCATATACCCATGACCGTAAAGGTGGGGGAAGCCATTTATTACAGTAAGAGCATCGCTGAATATTCACCTACTTCAAAAGCAGGAATTGCGTATGCAGATTTTGCAAAGGAGATGTTGGCTTATGAAGAAAGATAGTCCAAGACGAAAGATTGTGGATGCCATTGATTTTTTAACCGATGGCAAACCTGAACAGCAAATTGCAGAAATAGACATTGAAAATATTGTTGAATTCTCTGACCATCCTTTTCATCTTTATGAAGGGAAGCGCCTAGAAGATATGGTTGAGAGCATCAAGAAGAATGGCATACTCAGTCCAGTGATTGTAAGATCAACGTCACCTGGTAAATATGAGATGCTTGCAGGGCACAACAGAATGAATGCGGGAAGACTTGCAGGACTTGATAAAATTCCAGCGTTTATTAAAGAGAATTTATCAGATGAAGATGCCTATATCTATGTCATTGAAACCAATCTAATGCAGAGATCTTTCAGTGATTTGTATCCATCAGAAAAAGCCGTGATTTTAGAAATGCAGTATGAAAAAGTCGCAAGCCAAGGTAAAAGAACTGATATTATTAGTGAGCTTAAAGCACTTGAAAATAGTGAATTATCAGAAGCAGAAGTGACTGAAACTGATAGTCGTGGAAGACTCGCTAAAGAATACGGTCTTTCAGGCAGAACAATAGCAAGACTACTTAGAATCAACCACTTAACAGAAGGATGGAAGCTTGAAGTCGATAACGAGACCATAGCATTGATGGCTGGTGTGGAGTTATCATATATTACTGAACAGCTTCAAAATCATTTATACAATGAGTGTTCAGATATGGCCATAAAAATCAGTTTGAAAGATGCCAAGATGCTTAAAGAAATGCATCAATCAGGAGCGTTGAATGAAAATGAAATAAGCAAGTTTTTAATCAATAAAGAAAAAGGTGTGATTGCAAAGAAAGATTATCAAAGCATTAAAGTCTCAAAGGAGATCATTACTAAATATTTCGATGAATCATCAAATAAAAACATCATTGAGTCCATTATTGAATTGGCACTAAAAAAATATTTTGCAGATCAAAAGGGGTGATGAAAAATGCGGAGTCTGAATTTAGACTATTATTATGGTAATGAGTCAGAACAATTTTCGTTTTTTCGGATTCCGAAAGTTTTGTTCACAGATGAACGTTTTAAAGAACTTTCTGCTGAATCAAAAGTCCTATATGGTATGTTGCTAGACCGTATGGGGCTTTCCCGTGTTAATGGTTGGTTGGATCAAGAAAATAGAGTGTATATTATTTTTACCATTGAGGAAATTCAAAATAGTCTCAATTGCTCAAGACAGAAAGCAGTCAATATGATGGCAGAGCTTGATGATCAAAAAGGGATTGGCCTTATTGAGAAAAAGAGACAAGGTTTAGGTAAGCCAAACATCATTTATGTGAAAAACTTCATATTAGAAAAGGATGAAACTGTTGAAAACACAGAAGACTTCCAGAAGTCTAAAAATCATACTTCTGGAAGTATGAAAAATAGAATTCAAGAAGTCCAAAAAATAGACTTCAAGGAGTCTAAAAAACATACTTCTAGAAGTATGATAACGGAACTTCAAGAAGTTCCAAAATTAGACTGTAATAATACTAATCTTAATAATACTGATTTAAGTGATATTGATTTAAATCATATCCAATCTAATCATATCTTTGAGACGGATGGGAAGGATATGATCCAAAATAGAAAGCACTATGAAAGAGTCATAAAAGACAATATCGAATACGCATTAACCTATCAGGAAAGTCGAATCAGTGGCAAAGATGTTGGCAACATTATCGACATCATGGTAGATGTGTGTATCTTGCCTGATGATGCCACCATAAAGGTCAATGGCATCTCTCTGCCCATTGGCATTGTCAGAGAACGGTTTATGGAGATCACGTCCATGCACATTGATTATATTATTGACTCATTGAAAGAAAATCCATCGGATGTTCGCAATATTCGGTCGTATTTGATTACAACGATTTTTAACGCACCAACGACCTTATCTCAGTATTACCGTGCAAAGGTGAATCGTGACTTTAGCAGTGGTGCATTTTTAGGAGGCGGTGACACATGCAAGAGCAGGTAAATGAAAAGACCATTGCATTTCAAGTCAATACAGCTAAGTTTACAGCAAATGAGCTTAAGAAATTGATTGCACTTTATTTGAGAAGTAGAAGGCAGAGCAAACTCAATAAAAAGGGCATGCAATCAGTCAAACCCCTTGGCAAAACAACCTTAGAAAAATTGAGCAAAAAACATGATGGATTAAAAAACATTGAAATCACAGAAAACAATATTAAGGATTTTGAGAAAGTGGCTAAAAAGTATAACCTTGAATATGCCTTGAAAAAAGATGATCAATCCATCCCTGCAACTTATTTTGTTTTCTTCAAAGGTAGAGACCTTGATGTCATTGATTTTGCATTTAAAGAGTACTTGAAATCAAGTATAGAAAAAACTAAGGATGTGAAACCATCCTTAAAGGCAGCACTAAAAGAAATGGTTGAAAAAGCGAAAAAACTGAATAAAGATAAAGCAAAAAAACCACAGAAGGAGCAGAGTTTATGACACCAGAGATAAAAAAGTTGATACTAAAATGGCTGCCATATGGACTGATCTTTTATGTTTTTAATCAATTGTCAGAGCTGTTTAATGCGATAGATTCTGAGTCATTAATCGATCATTATTTACAGCTGCTGATGCAATTGGATAAGATATTCGTAACACCTGTACTTAGCTTAAAGCCAATGGATTTATTAGTGGGCATCATAGGTAGTGCATCTGTATATCTTTTGATTTACATAAAGGGTAAAAATGCCAAGAAATATAGAAAAGGCATGGAATATGGTTCAGCAAGGTGGGGAACACTTAAAGACATCAAACCATATATCGACCCTGAATTTGACAAGAACGTTCTACTGACACAAAGTGAACGGTTGATGATGGACAGCAGACCTAAAAACCCCAAATATGCTAGGAATAAAAATGTAGTGGTTATTGGTGGCTCTGGATCAGGTAAAACAAGGTTTTATGTAAAGCCTAATCTGATGCAAATGCATTCAAGTTATGTAGTGACAGATCCAAAAGGTACGTTACTCATTGAATGTGGCAAGCTTCTAGCTAGGGGGGGACAGATTAAAAACGATAATGGTCAAATAGCGTATGAGCCTTACCGGATCAAAGTACTCAACACCATTAATTTTAAAAAATCCATGCACTACAATCCCTTTGCTTATATTCGGTCTGAAAAGGATATTTTAAAGCTAGTGAGTGCCATCATTGCCAATACAAAAGGGGATGGTGACAAGGCAGGTGAAGACTTTTGGGTGAAAGCTGAGAAGTTATATTATACAGCCCTTATCGGTTATATTTATTATAAAGCGCCACTTGAAGAACAGAATTTTACAACACTGCTTGAGCTTATTAACGCTAGTGAAGCAAGAGAAGATGACGAGGACTTTAAAAACCCAGTGGATTTATTATTTGATGCGCTGGAAAGAGAAGATCCTGGTCATTTTGCTGTAAGGCAGTATAAAAAATACAAGCTGGCAGCGGGAAAAACTGCAAAGTCAATACTGATCAGCTGTGGCGCAAGGTTAGCACCTTTTGACATTAAAGAACTACGAGACATTATGGAATACGATGAACTTGAACTGGATACATTAGGCGATGAATTGACCGCGTTGTTTGTGATTATTTCAGACACCGATGACACGTTTAATTTTGTGGTGGCCATGATGTATACGCAGCTGTTTAATCTTCTTGCAGATAAAGCAGATGATGTCTATAACGGCAGATTGCCCATACATGTTCGGTTTTTATTAGATGAGTTTGCGAACATAGGACAAATTCCTAAGTTTGAAAAGCTCATAGCCACAATACGTTCACGAGAAATGTCGGCAAGTATTATTCTTCAGACCCAAAGTCAACTAAAAGCCATCTATAAGGACCATGCTGAAACGATTATCGGTAACTGCGATAGCATGTTGTTCCTAGGTGGCAAAGAAAAAACAACACTAAAAGACTTATCTGAAAGTCTTGGTAAAGAAACCATTGATCTCTTTAATAATTCAGAAAATCGTGGTAAAGAAAAAAGCTATGGGATCAACTATCAAAAAATTGGTAAAGAACTGATGACTGTAGATGAGCTTGCAGTGATGGATTCAAGTAAGTGTGTGTTGCAACTTAGAGGTGTAAGACCATTTCTATCAAACAAGTTTGACATTACAAAGCATGAGCATTATAAATTGCTTGGTGATTTTGATAAGAGGAATAACTTTGATATTGAAAAGCAGATGCATACAAATCTTCGGTTTAGGAAGAATGGAGTGATTGATGTGGTGGGGATTGAATTGAATGAAGAATAATAGAGCGGTTGCAAACAAACAGGAAAAATAAGAGAAAATTCCGGTTTGTTTGATTTGAATATTAGTGGATGAATAGAGGAATCATTGGTATTTGATCAAGCAAGGTGTTTTTTAGAGTCTAATTTGCTATACTTAATGTTAAGATAAAAAAACAAAAGAATATAAGCGAATATAGGTTCTTAAATCTAATGGAATGTCATAAATACTGGTATAGGAGACTTACAAATGAAGAAATTTGAATTGCAAGAAACCACATTTAACAACATTTATGTTGAAATATCAAATCTCATAATAGATACTAAACATAAAGTTCAGACGAGTTTGAACTCAGAAATGGTTTTACTCTATTGGAACATAGGTTACCACATACGTCATGAAATATTGGAAGAGAATGAAACCAATTATGGAAAAGAAGTCATTACAAGCTTGAGTAAAAAACTTACAGAAGAATATGGTCGCGGCTACAGCCGAAGTAATTTATTTAATATGATAAAATTCTATGATAAATTTAAGGATAACTCAATTGTCCAGACACTGTCTGGACAATTGAGTTGGTCACATATTGTAGAAATTATAAAAATTGAAGATGGACTCAAAATGAGATTTTATCTAGCAATGGGAATAAATGAAAGATGGAGTGTCCGAGTTTTAAAAGAAAGAATTGATTCCATGCTGTATGAACGAACTCAATTATCAAAAAGACCAGAAAAAACGATTGAAAATGATCTGAAATTACTTGATAACGAAAACAAAATGAGCATAGATTTATTTTTACGCGACCCTTATGTTTTGGATTTTTTAGAACTTCAAGATACTTATAGTGAAAAAGATTTAGAGAGTGCTATTCTTGTAGAATTAGAGAATTTCATTTTAGAATTTGGAAGAGAGTTCACCTTTGTTGGAAGGCAAGTAAGAATAACGGTCGGAGATAGAGATTATTATATTGATCTTTTATTTTATCACCGAAAATTGAGACGATTAGTGCTTATTGAACTTAAACTTGGAGAATTTAAACCAGAGCATAAAGGTCAAGTGGAATTGTATTTAAGATGGCTCGATAAATATGAGAAAAACGAAGGTGAGGAATCACCAATCGGTATTATATTATGTGCGGAAAAAGCAAATGAGACCGTAGAATTATTAGAACTTGACCAAAGTGGAATTCATGTTGCACAATATTTAACTCAAATTCCATCAAAAGAAGCATTTGAAAAGAAATTGTACCAAGCTATTGAACAAGCAAAACGCAAATTGATACATGAATAAAATGAACTTAGAAAATTAAATTAATAATCACGATAGTTAAGCACTTGATTGAAGATTCCGTTCAACAGGTGCTTTTTCTATATAAAAAATTGCCTTAATAAGATTGTTAAGGCGACAAAAACAAAACAGGAGGAATAAAAATGGCTTTTTTTGATTCAGCAATTGACACATTACAAACATTGGTTTCAGCTTTAGGGGCGGGACTTGGTGTATGGGGCGTTATCAACTTACTTGAGGGGTATGGAAATGATAATCCAGGTGCAAAGTCACAAGGAATTAAGCAACTCATGGCTGGTGGGGGTGTTGTATTAATCGCCACTCAACTGGTTCCACTATTAAAAGGTATGTTTTAGGAGGTTGAGCTGTGTTTGGAGTTTTCGATAAGATAGAAGAGTTTTTCAACAATCTTCTTATTGGAATAATCGAGCAGAACTTAACAAGCCTTTTAGTTGATGTGAATGACAGAGTCGGAACCATTGCCACTGAAGTGGGAAAAACACCTCAGGCATGGAATGGCAGTATCTTTACGATGATTAAAAATCTATCGGATACTGTCATTGTTCCGATTGCTGGGCTTGTTATGACTGGAATACTATGCTACGAATTACTATCAATGCTTATGGAAAAAAACAACTTGCATGAAGTGGACACTTGGATGTTTTTTAGATGGATGATGAAAGCAGTGATTGCCATCTATTTCGTTACCAATACATTCAATATTGTCATGGCCGTATTTGACGTTGGCCAGTATATTGTCAGTGCTTCAGCAAGTGTCGTTAATACGAGCACGAGTATTGATATTTCTTCATCGATTGCTTCAATGGTAGATGGATTAGAATTAATGTCAACAGCTGAACTTGCAACAATCGCACTGGAAACAGTCTTGGTAAAAATCAGTATATTGGCAATATCCATTATAATCACCGTCATTCTATACGGTAGAATGATTGAAATATATCTGGCATGTTCCATCGCTGCCATTCCACTTGCAACTATAGCAAACAAGGAATGGGGGCAGATTGGGAGCAATTATCTAAGAAGTCTGGTTGCCCTTGGCATACAAGGCTTTTTTATTATGGTTTGTGTTGGTATCTATGCTGTATTAGTGGGCTCCATAACCGTAACGGACAATATTCACACAACGATTTTTTCTATACTGACCTACACTGTTATTTTATGCTTTGCCCTGATTAAAACTAGTGGCCTTGCAAAGTCAGTGATGAATGCACATTAGGAGGAACAGGCATGGCATTTGTATCGGTACCAAAGGATTTAAATAAAGTAAAAACAAAAGTAGCGCTTAATTTAACTAAGAGACAGCTCATCTCTTTTTCAATTGCAGCTGTAATTGGTTTTCCAGTCTATTGGTTTTCAAGAGGTACCATAGGTAACGACTTGGCTGTGTTTTTAATGATCGGCTGTGTTCTTCCCTTTTTCTTTGTTGCAATATTCGAAAAAGATGGCATTGTATTTGAGAAGTATATGGGGCATATCATCAGGCAAAAATTTGTTTATCCTAAAGTAAGGCTGTATAAGTCACAAAACTTTTATGCGTACTTAAATCATTCGGAAGAAAGCGAGGGCATAGAACTTGAGAAAAAAGCAAGCAGAAAAGCGGGAACAGCAACTCGCCAAAAACCAAAAGGCATTAAAAAACAACAAGAAAACCTTAAAAAAAGATAAGGCTCAAAATAAGCAAACAAAGAAAGTAAAAAAAACCAAACGGAAAGTTCCAAATACTGTTCAAGATACATTGGCATACAAAGCCATATTCCCTGATGGCATCTGTCAAATCAACAACAGAAAGTTTTCAAAGACCATTCAATTCTTCGATATCAATTATTTATTAGCTCAAAATGAAGATAAGACACTCATATTTGAAAACTACTGTGACTTTTTAAATTACTTTGATGCAGCTATATCGGTCCAGTTGTCCTTTGTAAATATGACAGCCAATACCAATATATTCCTTGATGCAATAAGAATTGATGAACAAGAAGATGATTTTAATACCATTCGTAAAGAGTATTCAGATATGCTTCAAAATCAACTTGCAAAAGGAAACAATGGACTTATAAAGACAAAATACATCACCTTCAGTATAGAAAGCGATACCTACAGAAAGGCAAAACCAAGACTTGAACGGATAGAGATGGATATTATCAACAACTTTAAAGTCATGGGTGTTAAATCCTATGCATTGACTGGTAGAGAGAGGGTTGAACTGCTTCATAGAATTTGCAACCAAGACACTAAGGAACAACTCAACTTTAACTGGGATCTGGTCAAAAACGGTGGCATGAGTACCAAAGATATCATTGCACCGACATCCTTTAATTTCGCTGATCCCAAACAGTTAAAGGTTGGTAAAACCATTGGTGCAGTGAGTCACCTACAGATACTAGCACCTGAGCTGACGGATCGCATGCTTGCAGATATATTAGATTTGAACAGTGATGTAATGGTGAACTTTCATATCAAATCAATTGATCAAAGCCAAGCCATAAAAATGATTAAAAGAAAAATTACTGACATCGACAAAATGAAGATAGAAGAACAGAAAAAAGCAGTGAGAAGTGGTTATGACATGGACATACTCCCAACAGACTTAGTAACATTTACAACAGAAGCAAAGAATCTGCTGGAAGAACTTCAAAGCAGAAATGAACGTTTGTTTCTTGTGACGATTTTGATCTTTAATACAGCGACAACTAAGCAAAACCTAGAAAACATTGTCTTTCAAGTAGGAGGATTGGCTCAAAAGTACAATTGTGCAGTAAGGAGACTGGATTATCAACAGGAAAATGGATTTCTTTCAACATTGCCACTTGGTGAGAATTTTATTGAGATTAACAGGGCACTTACAACATCGAGTACAGCAATCTTTATACCCTTTACGACACAAGAGCTCTTTATGGAAGGACAGAGCCTATATTATGGCCTCAACGCATTATCCAACAACATGATTATGGTTGATCGGAAGAAACTTAAAAACCCTAACGGACTTATTTTAGGAACACCAGGCAGTGGAAAATCTTTTAGTGCAAAACGGGAGATTACCAATGCCTTTTTAATTACTAATGATGATATTTTTATATCAGATCCAGAAGCTGAATATTATCCACTGGTTCAAAAGTTAGGTGGACAAGTCATCAAACTCTCGCCGAACAGTAAAGACTATATTAATCCTTTAGATATAAATCTAGACAATGGTGAAGATGATCCCATAAGAGATAAATCTGATTTTATTCTTTCGCTCTGTGAACAAGTGGTGGGTGGTCGGTATGGTCTAGATGGTGAAGAAGTTTCAATCATTGACCGCTGTGTTAGAAACATGTACGAACGGTACATGGAAAATCCCTTTAAAGAGAATATGCCGGTATTAGAAGATTTTTATAACATTTTACTTGAACAAAGTAATGATAAAGCAACAGGCATCGCAACAAGGCTAGAAATTTATGTTTTAGGTTCCATGAACGTCTTTAATCATCATACCAATGTGAATATTGACAATCGCATCGTTTGTTTTGATATCAAGGAGCTTGGAAGTACGTTGAAGATGCTTGGCATGTTGATTGTTCAAGAAACGGTTTGGGGGCGTGTGGCTATTAACAGGAACTCTGGTAAGTCCACGAGATATTACATCGATGAATTCCATTTACTCTTGAAAGATGAAGCAACAGCGAAGTACTCAGTAGAAATTTGGAAGCGATTTAGAAAGTGGGGAGGTATTCCTACTGGTATAACTCAAAATGTACAGGATTTCCTTGCAAGCAGGGAAGTCAGTAACATTGTAGGAAACTCTGATTTTATTTACATGCTCAATCAGAATGCAGAAGACCGGGCAGTACTGGCGAAGCAACTGGATATATCAAAGCACCAATTATCCTATGTAACCAATTCAAATGAAGGTGAAGGACTACTGTTTTTTGGCAACGTGATTATTCCATTTATCGATAAATTCCCTAAAGAAACCATGCTTTATAGTATTATGACAACGAAACCTGAAGAGATGGGGAAATAAAGTTTTTTTAATTCCCTCGAATTCGAGGGAATTAGAATTTTAGAATGGTGGTGAGAGATTGGCAGATAAGAAAAGGCTTCAAAAAAGATTAAGAAGGGCGCTTCAAAAGAAAGAGGAAGCTGCAAAATATGAACTCAATAACGAAAGTAATCCTCTGCCAAACGATGAACACTCTGCTTCTTTGGATTATGAAAAAGTGACACGTTTAGATGCAGAACCCAAGCGCCGAATAGATGATCGTCAAAACTATATTAAAAATGATCATAGAGTTAAATCGAAAAAGAAATTTTCAACGGATGGTCGCTATCAACAAAAACAACATTCAATCAAGACCAAACCTCAAGATAATAGCAAACCAACAAAATTTAAAAGACGCATAACAAAAGAAACTCAAAAGGTAGATCAGCGGGCAACAAGTGCCAAAGGTGTTGCTAAAACTATTGATAAAGATAAAGTGAAAACACAGCTAAATACAGAAAAAAGTCCAATCAAGAAGCAAAATAAGTTGAGAACCAAAGATTTCAATAAAAAACAATTGCGTCAAATGGGACTTGCATTACCATATGCGATTAAGCATTCAACAGATAGTTATGGACGGTTAGATGATTACAAGGAATCAGATGAGAATTCGGCTGTATTAGCAACTGATGAGGGTGTTTCATTAGCGAGAAAAGTAATTCATAGATCTGATAAAACAAAAAAGCCAAGGCTGAAATTTGAAACTTCTAAGGATAAACTGAATGCTGTATCTAAGCAAGAGGTGACAAAGCAAAGACTTTCCTACATCAAGCAAAGAGGTTCTACAAGCAATATAAATCAGATTAAAATAAATCAACAAAAGAAGAGCATAAAAAAGTCGTACAGCAAGGGAAATCAGACTACTTTTAACACAAGCATAAAGGATCGCTTTAAGAACGTATTCAAGCAGGTCAAAGAATGGGTGACAAAAGGGTTAAAGAAATTTGCCATTTATATGATTGGTCCAGTTTTTATGTTTGTTGTTGCCTCAGTACTTATTTTGACGATGGTGCAGTCATTTTCAGGGGTTGTCAGTACCGTTATTTCCACATCCTATCAATCGAATGATCTTGTGGTTACCAACTCTGATGTGCTGTACACTCGTCTGGAAGCTGATTTGCTTTATGCTATCAACCACGTTGAAGAAGTCCATTCTTCTTATGATGAATATAGGTATGACGTGGATGCTGTTGGACATGATTCGCAGATGTTAATTGCTTATCTAACTGCAAAATTCGGTGAATTTAGCGAAGCAGACGCGAGCAACGAACTGAGTAGAATTTTTGATTTGCATTATATTTACGGATTGGTAGAAAAAATTGAAACACGGCATAGAACTGTGACGCATACTTCTGTTGATCCTGAAACAGGGGCAACTTCAACGACAACTAGCCAAGAAGCCTATGATTGGTACATACTAAAAATTATTCTGGATACCAGCGATTTAAATCAAATCCTCCTTGCTCAATTAAATGAAGATGAAAAAGATTTTTATGAGGCACTTATTTCGAGTAAAGGAAATTTTATCAGTTTTCCAAGTCCTATAAAAGAAGACTGGCAAAATGCTGTTTCGAGTCCATTTGGCTACAGACTAGACCCGATATCAAATGAAGTGACTTTTCATGCAGGTATTGATATTGCAAAACCAACTGGTACTGAACTTGTCTCAATTATTTCTGGAAAGGTCATACAAACAGGATATGATGCCAATGGGTATGGCCATTACATCGTTGTTGAAGAAGAAAGATCGAAACAAACCGTTTTATATGGTCATTGCGATAGGCTAATAGCAATTGAAGGCGAAGAAGTGAAGTTAGGACAAATTATAGCCACCGTCGGATCAACAGGTAAATCAACTGGTCCTCATGTGCATTTAGAAATTAGGGATTCCAGTGGCAACAAACTGAATCCTTATTTTTATTTGTCACCAGAAATTGTAGAAGTAGATTAATCACTAGAAAAATACAAAAGGAGATTTCCAATGGATAAGAGATTAGAGAAAACGATAAAAGAAGAAGTCAAATTAAAAGAGCAAATGAAAGCCTTGCAAGACAAGTTAGCTGATATTGAAGAAAAAAGAGAAGTGTATGAAAAAGAGACGCTCTATAAAACCTTTAAAGAAACAGAAATTTCATTAGAAGAATATCAATTGATTATCAAGAATGCAGTAGGTGATTATATGGGGCTTAATGATATTGTTGGAGGAAAAGAAAATGAATAGAATCTTGATTATCTTTCTGTTGCTACTTGCTGCGGTCATTAGCCCTGTGTATGCAATTGAAGGGAATATGAACACTTCAAATGTTAAACAGGATAGTACATCAGAGCAAAATAACGAAGCAGAAAACATTGAAGAAGAATACAAAGTCATAAAATCCACTGAAAAGGAAATTGAATCAAATTTTACAAGCAAAGCATATCAAATAGATGGCAGTGACAAGAACAACTATCTTGTCGAAGGTGGTAATGAAAATGCCATCAATTCATTAGCAACACAACAAAGTACTGCCCAAGGATCTGTTATAGAAAGTACCGATGTTCAAGGCGAACAATATGATCTAGAAATATTAAGTGAAGAAGAAAAAACCAATAAAAACACTCTCGAGTTACGTCAGTTCATTTCTTTTGAAACGAAATCAGGTAAGGTATTTCATTTAATTATTGATCACAGCAAACCAGATAACAATGTTCAAATGTTAACAGAGGTTAGTGAGCAAGACTTATTGAATCTAATCGAAGAAAATGCAGGCGTAGCGTTAATTCTTAGTGAAGAAGTTTTAGATACAAGCAGTAGTCCAGTTAAGCCACCGAAGGAAACAAGTACAACAATTGGAGTTGATGAAAATGATGTAGTTCCTGAAGAAACCGATGATAATACCAGTTTGATCATCATCATTGTTGCATCCGTTATCGCAGGTATTGCGGGTTGGTATTTTAAGATTCATAAACCAAAACAAAGGTTGGCTTATGATGAAGAAGTAGATGAAGCTGATTATATTGATGAAGAAAAGTATGATGAGGATGAGGACATTGGTTAATTGTCTGTGGTGACTTCTGGACAAGTTGTCCAGAAGTTTCGTGAAAAAAATGACGAAATATGGATTTTGAAGTGAATTTCTGGTATGATTTGATTATGATTATATAATACATTTTCATGACATATTTCGGGATATGGAAGTTGAGAGCGGACATGCCGGAAAAGCACCGTCAGTCCGTTCTCAACGGCTCAGGCTCCGCCATTATCGGGCACATCGCCCAACAACGGCTTTACGAAATCAGTTGCCTTTGCCACAAGTGTCAATTCAACGGACTTCGTAAAGCTTGAGCTGTTATATGAAACAGGATATGGAGGTATTATGGACAAATTTGATACTATTGAGAGAGTATTTTCAAATGGTGAATTGGAAACTCTTTGTAGAATATTTGGAGATACATATTCGGGTTTAGCTGGATCTGAAATTGGACACTTCTTAGCAGTTTCCCAAATTGATGATATTGATTCAGGAATGACAAAATGGAAAAGATTATTTAATGCTTTTGCGAAAAAACAAAATAATGTTAAAACCGGAAAATGTATCCTCAATTTCATAAAACATGTCTTAGAACCATCAAGGTATATTGGTCGCAATGAGGAATTTAAAGACATAATTATGCATGTGAATAAAATTCTTGTTTTCAGAGGACTTGAATATCAAGATGATGGTAGATTTCATAGAGTAAAAGAAATGGACAGGTTGTCAGAAATTGAATTAAAGACTCAGAGATTAAAAGAAAAATTGATGAGTCGAAATGTACATCCTTTTATTCTTGAGTACTGTAATGCAGAGCTACTGCAAGAAAATTATTTTCATGCTGTTCTTGAAGCGTGTAAAAGTATTTCATCTAAAATTAGAACTGTAACTGGATTGAAATCGGATGGTGCAGCACTCATAGATGAAGCCTTTGGTGGGAGCAATCCACTCATGAAAATCAACTTGTTCGATACGGAATCGAAAATAAGTGAACAAAAGGGATTTGTGAATTTAGCAAAAGGACTGTTTGGGACATTTAGAAATCCAACGGCACACTCAGCTAAAATAGAATGGGAAATGACTGAAGAAGATGCACTAGATTTATTTGTTTTAGCATCTTATGTTATTAGGCGAATTGATAGAATTAAATAATGATAGCTGCTTCGTAGAACATACTATTTTAGCCACTGAGGCGGCTAAAATGGTATGAACCATAGTCGGGCACATCGCCCAACATAAAGTGATGTTTCTGATGCGCACAAAAAAATAACGCATCAAGTGACAATTTTCAGCGCATCTGGAACGTCATGTTGGACGAAGCCGCGTACCAATACCTTTGGGGATTCAATATTAGTTCTTTTGTCATTTTTGAGAATTCAACATCAAATTGCAGGTGAAGAGGCATAAGTTTGTAGTAAAATGATCAAAATTCAACGCTAAAGGGTATAGCTACCCCCTCCCCATGAACCGAAGATCATTTGGCAAATAGAATTATTTAGTTTCAATGGATCAACTTGAATCCAGTAAGCCATTTGATTGAGCTACTAGAGCAAGATTAAGTGCTATTTTGCATTGACTGCACTTGAAAGCATTTTGGTCCATGAACTTTTTGATGAACTCTATAGCACTATAATCGGATGACTTTTTGGAAGGGACGATACGCAGCAGAACTTGGCACTTTGCAAGTTTTGTCTTCTTGTTGCAGTT
>JAGXHV010000086.1 GCA_024636005.1 Bacillota bacterium | reverse complement strand
GGTGATTATATGGATATCTTAAAAAACAAAAATTTTAGAAATTTAATGATTGGTAAAGTGACTTCCATTTTAGGATCGAATATGCAACAATTTGCTTTGTCACTTTACGTGCTTGCTAAAACGGGTTCAGCGACGATCTTTGCATCATTGTTGGCCATTTCTATACTCCCAAGAATATTTCTGTCACCAGTGGCAGGTGTTTTTGGAGACTGGTTTGACCGAAAGAAGATGATTGTCAGGCTTGATGTGTTAAACGGCGTTCTGATTGGAGGGTATGCAATCTATTTTTACTTAAACAATGGATTGAGTCTCTTGAGTATATATATTCTAGTCTTTGTACTTGAAATCGTTGAAATATTTTTTGGGAGTGCAATGGTTGCAGTAATTCCAAGCATTATAGAGAAAGACAAACTCTTTGACGCCAACAGTGTAAGATCTATGGTTTCCAGTATGGCAAACATAATATCACCTATGCTCGCATCTGCGCTATACGCTTTTTTCGGGCTACAAATTATATTGATTGTTAATGCAATTAGTTTTCTACTTTCTGCACTCCTTGAGATGACCATTCATATCCCCAAAACCAATATAGAACCAGAAAAAGTTGATTTACACAACTTCAAAAAAGATTTTGTTGAAGGCGTTGGGGTCCTTAAAAAACATAAGATTTTATTGAACATCATCGCGTTTGGTATCTTCCTGAATTTTTCTTTGAGCCCTTTGTTGAATGTGGGCGTAATCTTTTTGATTGTGAATGTTTTAGGTGCATCTGAACTGCAATATGGCATGGTGACAGCCGTTTTAGCTGGGGCTATGTTGGTGTCTCCGATATTGTTGGGAAAGCAGGCCAAGAAAATTGAAATAGGTAGATTGGTCATTATGACTTTTTTTATAATCAGCATCTTTGTCTTCATTCTATCGATGTTCTCCAGCACTTATTTTATTCAAAGATTTGAAACAAACACCGTTCCAATTTTACTTATTACAACAATGTTGTTCTTGATAGGTATGTTTGTTACTATAGTAAATATAGCACTTGGAACAATGTTCCAGACAATTGTTCCGAAAGAATTCTTAGGGCGTGTAGGTTCGGTTATGGATCTTGGTTTGATAGCGACTATCCCCATAGGACAAATCTTGTTCGGTATTGGAATTGATCTTTTATCAGCGGGTTTTACATTTGTGATTGTCGGTATTATAATACTAGGAGCAACACTTTATTTTAGAAAACCATTTTTGAAAGTTGAAGAGGAGGAACCATGCGATTTGAATTTTTCCCCAATGAAAGCAGAATAGTCGATTTGCTCCTTTTTCCTGAATGCATTTTTTTCGACAAGGCTCTTAGAAATGAACTTGAATCAAGCACTTACCTGGAATATATTCCTGAAGAGTCTTTTAAGCAGTATAGAGCCATGGAAGAGGCGTTGAAACCTTATGAGAAAGAAATTAAAAGATTTTATTTTGATGAACAAAGTCTTCCGGCTTTACTTTCTAAAGTGCATGCACCTTTTGGTTATGAAACTGCCCACAATTATCTT
Organism: Bacillota bacterium; assembly: GCA_024636005.1. Classification (GTDB taxonomy): domain Bacteria; phylum Bacillota; class Clostridia; order Peptostreptococcales; family Acidaminobacteraceae; genus Fusibacter_D. Next base: position 45,267 of record JAGXHV010000086.1, on the reverse strand, counting down.
GAATTCATTGGTCAACTTGAGAATAAGGATTTGTTGAACTGTTTTATAGCAAAACTGACAACACTGGTCAACGATCACGAAAGTGTTGATGAAGCTGGGATTTACACTGATACCGATGCTCAGTTCAAACTGTTGGAACAGATCGCGTTAAGTGATGAAGAACGTTGGCAAATTTCTAAATTATTAAGACAACCAAAAAAGATGACGATGGAATGGATCCAGCTTATTGAAACCATTCAGCCAATATTTGATGGGTTTTATAAAGTGCGAGAAAAAGAAGTCATTGAAATGGGAAAAAAAATTGTTGAACAACTGACCGCAACTGATGGTGATGCAATTTTTGAAATGAGCAATCAAATGCTCAGTAAAGAGCTACTTCCTAGTGGAAATATTTTGATTTCGATGATCAGCAATTATATATTGGAATTCAATACGCGAAGCAGTGTCATGTATGTCAAGTGGGGACTAGACATCGAGGAACTTATGCTAAGCATTAAAAACGCAAAAGAAAGTGAACTTAAAGAACGTGTGATGCTTTTTAAGAATCTGGGAGATAAAACAAGGTATGAAGTTGTTAGGTTAATTGCCGAAGGTGTTGAAACAGCTAAGGAAATTGCAGAGATTTTAAATGTTTCTCAAGCAACAATTTCGTATCATATCGGTCACCTTACATCCAGCAAATTGATTCTGCTTGATAAACGGGAAGGCAATTACAACTATAAAATAAATTTTGTTTTTTTGGAATCTGCTTATCATGAAATGTTGAAGGATTTTAAGAAAAATACAGAAAAAATATCATAAATCATAAACAACGCCCCACACATCTTGAGATGTGTGGGGCGTTGTTTATGAAATGGCATGTCTTTGCTTGCTTCAACTGTTGCCATTATTTTATTGCTCAAATTGAAAAGGAATGACACCTGTGCTAGATCTTATAATGACTCTTCATCTTGTCTTCCATTTCCTGTATTTATTGAACTGAAGTATCTTTTAAATGAGTCAGTAACAAAGCTGCCATCGCTAAAGCCATAATCCTTTTTAATTCGAATTTGAACATTATTGAGTAATTTTGTGAGCTCCATTCTCGTATTTTCATCAAATGTGAACTCGAGTCCAAAAATGTGTATCCCTTGTTCTAGGTCATCACTCCAAACCGGCGTCCCGTGTAATTTGACTTTTATACCCATGAGTTCCGTTACAAATCCCAAGATGAGATCCTTCTTTACAGGTAATTTGACATTTGTGATAAAACATAGTCCTCCTGGTCCGATATTCTTGATCAGTGCTTTTGTATTTCCCACTTGAGATTTTACACCACCTATTTCAATAATGGTCATATCCGCTTCCAAAAAAAACTTGAAATCCACTCTAAATAGTTTACGACGTTCCAAATGAAATTGTCTTGATTCATCAATTTTTTTTTCAGGCTCAATAAAGCCAACAGCCAGTTTCAATTCTATCGCTTCAATCGGCAATGGTTTGCTATAGATGTAACCCTGCCCTACAATTCCACTGAACTCTTTCAAGTAGTTTAACTGTTTCCAGTTTGAAATACCTTCCGCTACAATTTTAATATTGAGATCTCTAGCCAAATTGATTATGGCTCTAAAAATTTTTTCACTGTTTTCGTTTTCTGGCACGTTCAATAGAAATTCTCTATCAATTTTGAGAATATCCACATTCATTGCATTCAAGTATGCTAAAGAGGAGTACCCAGTACCAAAATCATCAATAGCTATTTGTACTCCCTTTCTTTTTAATTCGGCAAGATCCATTTCAGTTTTTTTACCGTGTTTTATCAACACGGATTCGGTGATTTCAAGAATTAAGAAATTTGGATTTAATCCGTATTTTTCAATTGTACCCAGTATGTCATCCACAAAATTCACCTTGAAGAATTGAATACCTGAATAGTTCACAGATATTTTTATCTTAGGGTAATCTTTTTTTGACCAACTTAAATAGTCTTGACATACCTTGTCCAATAACCATTTGCCCATAGGGATGATCAATCCTGTGCTTTCAGCGAGAGGTATGAATTCATACGGCGGAACGAGTCCCCACTTAGGGTGCTCCCACCGCATCAATGCTTCTACACCTAAAATTTTTCCGGTTTTCAGATGCAAGATTGGTTGATAATGAATCAAGAGTTCATCTTTGTCAATTGCTTTTCTTAGATCATTTCTCAATGAAAATTCCTTGAACGTCTTTACATCAATTTGTGGAGAATAGGCTTGATAGCCACGCTCTCCTAAATCTTTGGAACGGCGAAGCGCAATGTTCGCTGTTTTAAATAACTGTTCATAATTTGTGCCATCTTCAGGAAAAACACTGAATCCAATGTTTGCTGAGACATACATTTCGTATTGTTCAATTATAAAGGGCTGTTTGAATAGTTCAAGCAAGCGATCTCCAATTTCCTGACATTCGGCCATATCCTTGATATTGTCTATGATCAGTCCAAATTGATCACCATAATATCTGGCTATGAATATATCATCATTACTAAAAAAAGATTGTATTGATTCACCAATTTTTTTGATGAGTTCATCTCCGAACTCGTAACTAAGAACATTATTAAAGCCTTTAAAGCCTTCAAGATCAATCATAAAAAGGGCAAATCTTTCTATCAATTCTCCATGTTTTTGCACCTGTTCTGTAACTTTCTCTCTGAAATAGGTTCTGTTGGGGAGTCCAGTTAGATCATCATAGTGGGCTAATTGATGAATCCGTTTTTTTTGTTTCACTTTTATTGTAATATCTTTCCAGTTTAAAACAACACCATTAACATCTGGATCATTAATATGGTTGTTCATAGAAACCTCCAGATAGATTACCTCTCCTGATTTCTTCTTAGCCTGAACTTTTCCAGTCAATATAATTTTAGGTTGTTCCAAACTAGACTTAAAAAGTTCTTTCAAAGTATTCTTCTCTTCACCCTCAACAAAATCCCAAATATAGTGTCCTTTAAATTCACTACTCGTATATCCCAACATGTTTTCAATGACAGGGCTGATATACTGTACTAATCCATCTCCATCAATTATTTCGAATACATCTTGAGAATTTTCGACAATTAATTGATATTTGTTTTGTATACGTTTCAATTCTATACTGTTTTGAATCGACTTAAGTTCCAAGTTTTTTTGTTCAGTAATATCTTGAACATTTCCTCTTATTGATATCCTTTGATTGTTACAATCATAATCTACTTCTACTAAGTGCTTGAGATAATGCACTTCTTTATTCGGTCTAATAATACCAAACTCCAATTCAAATGGATTTTCTTTTGGAACTCCATCTATCGCAGAAATGACTTTATCACGATCTTCTGGTATGATCTTGGTCAGTAAAGTTTTTATGTCAGGTACACCTTCTTCAGGTGATAATCCATAAATCTCAAAGGTGACCGGAGACCAACTAATTTTATTGGTAGCGTAATCTATTACCCAACTCCCCATTTTAAGCAGGCGCTGAACATTTTGAAAGTCAAGAATCTCCTTTTCAATCAGAGATTCCGAAGTAAGATCTTGAACAATTCCTATCATTTTATCTGGTTTTTGCTCATCATTGAAAAACATCTCTGCCCTTGCATGAATGAGTTTGTTATGACCTTTATTGGTGATTATATTGAAATCGAGATTCAGAGGAATCCCCTCGTTTGCATTCAAAAGACCTTGTTCAAATGCTTTTCTGTCTTTTGGATCTATGAATTTCAATAGATTTTCAGGGCTACCGTCAAATTCCTCATGAGAACGTCCAAAAATATTATAAGTATCATTGGATGCAAAAAATTCTTTTTTATCAAATCCGTACAACCATGTCCCGACTTTAAAAAAACCATCATTTAAAACCGGGTGATTGTTTGACCAATTCAATTTAAGTGTCAGTTTCTGTTCGTTTTTCATTAATTTAAACAACCAATAATAACCTATTATTTCAGAATCCTGTAAAATTGGAATAATATTGACTTCCTTAGTTTTTACAGTATCACCAATGGTCAATGATATTTCTCTGGTCATACTGGAATTTGCCACCAACGACTTCAATGTATCTCTGATTTCCTTGCCCTCACATTTTGGAAAAAACCAAAATATAGATTGATATTCAAGTTCTTCTGCTGACAAACCGACCAATTCAGCGAAGTCTGTATTCATACTCACTATTTTCCCTAAAACGTCACAAGTTACACTAGCAGACCGATTCCCGTTTTTACCCACTGAGTTTAATAGCTTTTGATGTATTTCCATATATTCTGACATTATTATTCCTCCATAACCACAAAAAAAAGCAACCCAAATCATTCGGATTGTCAAATCATAAATTTTATAGAGTTAAATGAAGTCCAACAATCTCAATGAAAAATGATACATAACGCTGCAACTTACATTCTTGTACAATTCTAATGATATCACATCGATTTCAAATAGCTATTACAAGCATGTTGCGTTTGGATTATGTTAACAAGTCCAAATTGTGATTGTAAAGAAAAAATACACTTGATGTAATATCCTCCAATAAATTTTGTATAGCCCTCCAATATCATAATTTATGATCGTTGGCTATAATGAAAGCAAGTAAAAATTCTTGGAGGGCATATGGCTAACCTAACACTCAAAAATATTAACAAGGTATATGAAAACGGATTCATGGCTGTTAAAGATGTAAATTTAGAAATTGCAGACAAAGAATTCATGATTTTTGTCGGACCTTCTGGATGTGGCAAGACTACAACACTTCGTATGATTGCAGGACTTGAGGAAATCACTGATGGTGACCTTAAAATTGGTGATGAATTGGTCAACGATATCGCACCGAAAGATCGAAATATAGCAATGGTGTTTCAAAACTATGCACTTTATCCCCATATGACAGTATATGATAACATGGCATTCGGATTAAAATTGAAAAAAACACCAAAAGATGAAATAAAAGAAAGCATCAATAAAGCTGCAAAAATATTGGATATTGAACAACTTTTGACTAGAAAACCAAAACAACTTTCCGGTGGTCAAAGACAGAGAGTAGCACTTGGTAGAGCAATCGTTAGAAAGCCTGAAGTGTTTTTGATGGATGAGCCTTTATCAAACCTTGATGCGAAGCTTAGAATCCAAATGCGTGCGGAACTGATCAGATTGCATAGTGAATTACAAACCACTTTTGTGTACGTAACTCACGACCAAACTGAAGCGATGACCATGGGAACGAGAATTTGCGTTATGAATGATGGCATCATTCAGCAGGTTGCAGATCCTAAAACCATATACAACAAACCTGCGAATTTGTTCGTAGCTGGTTTCATCGGTGCGCCTCAGATGAACTTTATTTCAGCAAGACTTACAGAAAAAGATAACGAGATTGTCGCGGTTATTGAAGGAAGTGAAATTAAGCTCAGTGCGGAGAGCGCATCAAAAGTCAAAGCCGGAAATTATGTTGGAAAAGATGTCATTGTTGGCGTCAGACCTGAAAACATAAAAATTGTAGGTGAAGGCACAGGACTTAAAGTCAAAGTCGAAGTTATAGAGCTTTTGGGGAGCGACTCCAATATTTATTTCACTTTCAGAGGCAAACAATATATAGCAAAAGAAGACGGATCCATCGATTTGAAATTCGGACAGGAAATCAATATTGCATTTGACAATGAAAAAATCCACTTGTTTGATAAAGAATCTGAGCTATCAATCCTCCTTTGATTCTTACATCCTATATTGGGACAGATCCTCCACATCTGTCCCATATCCCTTTTTTAAAAAATATGCTAGAATTGAAATGTACCTTAAGAGGGAAATTAATGGGAGAGGTGGATGTATGAATGCTTTGCTTCAGGAACTTCAGACAATTTTAGGATGCAAGGTTGAATGGATCAAATCCGAACAACTCAAGCCTAAAAAAGATCAAACCATCATAAATGGATCAAACCGTTTGAAAATACTGGTTCATAGATCACTTAGCCAAGTTGAGATCAGCTTGATTGAAAAGCTTATAGAGAATTCTTCAATTTCATACATACAGAGCGAATTTGACATCCTTTGTGATCCAAATGGGTACAAAAATGATGACAGAGCTTTAAAATATCCTTTGAAATTATGGCGTATTCTCTATAGAGACAGTAGCGAGGAAGTTGCTGAGATTCTAAAATCCTCGTTCCATAAAGATCACATCATAAATATGAACGGCAATGAAAGCGTGGTTTTTGTCATGACCGATGAAATCACACCATATGAACTTTTAGGTGTTTTAGAGTCAGAAGCTTTGACCAGTGTCAGAATCATCATAAGCAATTCGATTGCGCGAGCTTCAAGCCTGCACAAGGCTTATTTAGATACCCTTGAACTTTCTGAACTTGGTAAACGCATAAAAGAAAAAGCTCAAGTCATAAAATATGAGGATATGTTGTTTCCCATGTTTGTGAGTCAACTCAGAAAAGCAAATGGTCTGTTGCTTAACACTAATCCCGTGGGTGATTCCGAGCTTGAACAAACGGCAATGATTTTTCTTGAAAACAATTTAAACATAACTGAGACGGCGAACAAACTGTTTATTCATAGAAATACACTGATTTACAGGCTCAATAAACTCGAAAATATCACTGGTTATGACATCCGAAAATTCAATGATGCCATCAACTACTATTTGGGCTATCTTGCAGATCAGATCAAATAACAGTACACAGTCGAAAAGTCCCTCGGGGACTTTTTATTTATTAGGGGAGGTAAAAAACATGGCATTTAAAGAAGATTTTCTTTGGGGATCAGCTTCTGCGGCATACCAAATTGAAGGTGCATATGATGCAGATGGAAAAGGTGCATCCATTTGGGATATATGGGCACATTTGCCTGGAAAAACGTTCGAAGGCACAAACGGTGACATCGCTTGCGATCATTACAACAGATACAAAGAAGATATTGCCCTTATGAAAGAGATGGGGCTTCAAACATACCGCTTTTCCATAGCATGGACCAGAATACTGCCACAGGGAACAGGTGAAATCAATTTAAAAGGAATAGAATTTTACAATAATCTGATTGATGAACTTCTAGCATATGGAATTGTCCCAATGGTCACACTGTATCACTGGGATTTGCCTCAGTCACTTCAAGAACAATATGGAGGCTGGGAGTCTAGAGCCATAATTGATGATTTCGTGAATTACTCAAAGATTTGTTTTGAATATTTTGGAGACCGTGTGAAGCATTGGATCGTTATGAATGAGCCGAATATTTTCACATCTCTAGGATACATGCTCAAACTACATCCTCCTGGATTACAAGATGAAAAGCTATTCTTGAAGACGTTCCATCATACAGTTTTAGCACATGCAAGGACCGTTTTGACTTATAAGGAAATGGGACAAGATGGTCTTATTGGTTCCAGTATTGCATATTCACCATCTTACGCTGCTACAGATAAAAAAGAAGATTTGGAAGCAAAAGTAATGTTTGATGCCACTGGACCTTTATGGTATTTGGATAGTTATTTCAAGGGAGATTATCCTAATGAGGCAGTTGACTATTATACAGAGAAACAAGTGATGCCTGTTGTGACAGAGGCTGATTATGATGAAATGAAACGTGCTGCGTCGATGTGTGATTTCATAGGCATCAATTATTATCAAACATCAACCGTTGCTCATAATCCGGTCGATGGAGTAGGGTTCTCTGGCATGAATACATCTGGAAAAAAAGGAACACAATCTGACAATGGTGTACCAGGTCTTTATAAGCACGTCCGAAACGAAAATCTAGAGTATACAGACTGGGATTGGGCAATAGATCCTGATGGACTCAGATATGGACTTGAACTGCTTAAAGAACGCTATGATTTGCCAATCATTATCAGTGAAAATGGACTTGGAGCCTATGATACAGTAGCAGCTGACGGAAGAATTGAAGATGATTATCGAATTGATTATTTGAGAAAACATGTCATTGCATGTGAGCGTGCCATAGATCATGGAGTTGATTTGATGGCATACTGCACTTGGTCTTTCACTGATTTGTTAAGCTGGCTCAATGGCTATAAAAAGCGATATGGATTTGTTCATATTGATTTTGAATCTGATGCTCTTACCAGAACAAGAAAAAAGTCCTTTGAATGGTATAAAAATCTGATTGCCTCAAATGGCAAGACACTTTAGGTGGAAATATGAATTATGTAGCTATGGATATTGGCGGATCGGCAATTAAAGCCGGTATAATAAATTCAAACGGTCAAGTGCTCAAAAAAACCAGTATACCCACACCTATGGGATGTTTGGAAGATTTAATCGATGTCCTATCTGGAATTGTTGAATGGGCTATGCAAGAAACCACGATTCACGGGATTGCACTCAGTCAGCCTTGCGCCACAGATGCGGTCACAGGTGAAGCGCTAAGTGAGGGGGCTTTGATTTATATCAAAGATACCAATCCATCAAAAATTTTAGGTGAAAAATATGCATTACCATATGCGGCTGCAAATGATGGAAATTGTGCTGCACTCGCGGAAGTATGGATTGGAAACGCAAAAGATGTGGGTAATGTAGCACTCGTTGTATGCGGTACTGGAATTGGTGGTTCCGTATTGATTGATCAAAAAATAGTTGGTGGAAAAGATAATTTTGCAGGTGAGTTTGGTATGTTCATCATGGGATTTGACGAGGACCGAAATCCAGTCGTCTGGAGTACTAAAGGATCGACCAAGGCATTAGTGGACGACTACGCGAAACGATCTGGTGAGGATCACAAATCTCTAGATGGAAAAGCAGTATTTACCCGTTCTGATGCTGGTAATCCTATTGCAATTGCATGCGTGTCTGATTTCTTCAAAATGTTTGCTTATGGTGTTCACAACATCCAACATGCTTTTGATCCAGACATTATTCTAGTGGGTGGAGCAATCAGCGCCCGACCAGATTTTGTGACCCGAATTAATGAAGCCTTGGATGTGCTTTACACACAACTGAAGGGATTGATGTCACGTCCATCTATTTCTGTTTGTGCCTGTGGGTCCGATGCCAATATGATCGGCGCAGTATATCATCTTATGAGCATGACCAATATTGACTAAATTTATAAATAAGTGTTATAATTGTGATGTCGAAAACGGTTTCGGCTTTCATTCAATATTGTAAGAGTTCGGGAAGGCAGGTCATCATGGTTACTATATATGATATTGCAAATGCGTGTGGTTGTTCCAGTGCAACGGTTTCAAAAGCACTGAACAATTATTCGGATGTAAACATAAATACGAAAGAGAGAATCCTCAAAAAAGCAAAAGAGATGGGGTTCGTCCCCAATCTTCAAGCGAGAGCGCTCAGTACAAAAAGAACATGGAATATAGGCGTATTGTTTGAAGATAAAAGTAACAGCGGACTGACGCATTACTATTTCTCTCAGGTTCTGCAGGCAGTGAAAGAGCAAGCTGAGGAAAAAGGATACGATATCACCTTTATCTCAAAAAACCTTGGTGGCGTTGAAATGTCATACCTGGAGCATTGCAATAGACGAAATATCGATGGAGTGGTTATTGCTTGTATAGATTTTGAGGATCAGCAGGTTCAACAATTGATGGAGAGCAATATTCCTGTAGTGGTGATCGACTATGACTCGGAGCACGTCAGTGCCATCATGTCTGATAACGTAAGAGGTATTTATGAATTGACCCATTATATGATTTCACTTGGTCACAGAGATATTGTTTACGCTTACGGTCACGAGGTTTATGTTACTGAAGAGAGAATTCGAGGTTTCAAAAAGGCACTTGAAGAAGCCAAGATTCCATTTACTGAGGATATGCTGGTCAAATCCAGATATAGTGAGAAACAGGCGAATATTGACGCGGTGACTGAAATCCTAAAGAGAGATCAACTGCCAACTGCAATTCTGTTTCCTGATGATTACTCTGCGATATGGGGAATCAATGCACTTAGGAACAATGGAATCAAAGTGCCAGAGGAGATATCGGTCGGAGGGTTTGACGGAGTCGAAATTGGAGAAATGATTTTTCCAAGATTGACGACCATCAGACAAAACACCACTAGACTCGGCAAGGAAGCCTCTCTGAAGTGTATTCAGTTGTTGGAGTCCAAGTCCAAAGACAATACAAAAATAACTGTAGGTGTGGAACTGATTCCTGGTGGAACTTGTATGGCACCTAGACTTTTGCAAGGCAAAAGTCCGCGTAGGTAAGTTTTCCATAGGAAAACTTATTAGCGAAAGTAAAATTTTTGAATTTATAAAAAGAGGCGTATACACTTAAAAAAACAGAGCTGGCTTATTTTAATTTAAGCAGGCTCTGTTTTTTTCGTGCATTTATCCCAATGTGGAGAAGGCAAATGAAGTGAAGTGCTTATATGGAATTTCAGGGGTTACTGTTTTGATGATATCCAATTTATTGAATGCAACGTTCGGGAGATCTTGAGTTTCAAAACAAATACCGGTATGTTTTCCAAAAGTCTTACCAGATGGACTGGTTATCGAGGCTAGAAAATTTCCTGTATAAACAACTACATAAGGCTGAGTAGTCTTAACCTTCATGACAATTCCTGAGTCCAAATCCATTAATTCCGCGACAGTGTTTGAAGCATCACGCTTAAAAGGATGGTCTATACCTGAAGTCATTGCAATGTCAGCGCTTGAATCATCAAGAACATGTTTGATGCTTTTAAAATCAGCAAAGTCCAACGCGGTATTTGCTATAGGAACGAGCTCAACGGGAAGATTGTCTTCATCCAGTTTCGCATAATGGGTGCAGTTCAGTTTGAGCCTTTGGTGGACGATTTGATTCTCAGGATTTCCTGTCAAATTGAAATAGCTATGATTGGTCAAAGAAAGATATATTGGGCTAGACGCTTTGGCATAGTAATCGATGGACAATGTCTCTCCAGTGACTCTATAAGTAATTTCATAGTCTATTATGCAATTGAAAGCTTTGGATTGATGCGACAAGACCAGTTTGGAAGTGCTTTGCGACTTGATGTTCCAGTTGATGAGATGCAATCCGTCTGAACATGAATGAAGGCTGTTCCGATGGCAACTCGTATCCAGTTGCATCGATATATTCCCTGTTTCGATCAAACCATTTTCTGTTCGTCCTGCAATGGGTCCTACAATACATCCGAGGAAAAGATCGTTTTTCTTGTAATCATCAATATGATCATAATTTAAAACAATGTTTTTTCTGGAATTATGCTTATCTTTTGCCATGATTTTATGGATGATGCCTCCTAAAGTTAAAATTTGGACTATGAAACCGGTTTCGTTTTCGAGTGTTATTAGCTCTATTTCTCTCATGTTGCCCCCTTGTCATAGAATCTTTATTCGATTTTAATTAATGTCATCATACTTTGAAACAATTGCAAAGTCAAGTTTTGGAAGACTTTGTTGTGTTCATATGAAAAAAGTATGAACAAATCATAAAAAAATTATTGACCTGGATAGGGGAAATTAGTATAATAAAAACATCGAAAGCGATTTCGAAACTTACAATTGTTTGTTATTAGATGCCGCGTTGTAGAAATTACTCTTTTTTTTACACGTTTTCGAAAACGGTTTCGAATAAAAAAATATATGGAATAGGAGACTTGGTTGATAGAATGGAAAAATACAGAGATGAAAGTTTAAGTGTGCAAGAAAGAGCAGAAGATCTAGTCTCCAAGATGACTGTTGAAGAAAAAATCAATCAACTGAGGTATGATGCATATGGTGTGGAGCGACTCGGAATTCCAGCTTACAATTGGTGGAACGAGGCTTTGCACGGAGTAGCGAGAGCTGGAACGGCGACAATGTTTCCTCAAGCGATTGCTCTGGCAGCCACATTTGATGATGAACTTCTTGAGAAGGTGGCTGATATTTGCTCAACAGAAGCCAGAGCCAAATACAATCATAATAAGAAAAACGCAGATTTTGGTATTTATAAAGGTTTGACAATGTGGTCTCCCAATATCAATATATTTAGAGATCCGCGTTGGGGAAGGGGGCAAGAAACTTATGGTGAATGTCCGTATTTGACTTCAAGACTCGGAGTCGCTTTTGTAAAAGGACTTCAAGGTGATGAAGAAATCATGAAAACCTCTGCATGTGCCAAGCATTTTGCATGCCACAGTGGTCCTGAAGGAATAAGACATGAGTTCAATGCAGAAGTGAACAATAAGGATTTGAATGAAACCTATTTACCTGCATTTGAAGCGTTGGTGAGGAAAGCCAATGTTGAAAGCGTTATGGGAGCATACAATAGACTTAATGGAGAACCTGCATGTGCAAGCGATTATTTGACAGGCAAACTCGATGAATGGAATTTTGAAGGACATTTTGTTTCGGATTGCTGGGCGATTAGAGATTTCCATACAAAACATAACATCACAAAATCTGCTGCTGAATCTGCAGCGCTTGCACTCAAACACAGGTGTGATTTGAACTGCGGTGATACGTATCAGCATTTGATTACGGCATTTCATGAAGGTTTAGTCTCTGAAGATGAGATTACACAATCTGCGGTACGACTTATGAAAACTAGAATCAAACTTGGAATGTTTGATGAATCGACCAAATTTGATTCACTTGGATATGAATCTGTAAGTAACAATGAGCATAAGCAGTTTTCACTTGAATGTGCCCAAAAGTCAATGGTACTACTCAAGAACGATGGAATTCTTCCTCTTGATGCCAACCAAGTTGGATCAATCGGGATCATCGGTCCCAATGCTGACAGTTTGGATGCACTAAGAGGCAACTATTACGGTACCGCTGATGAGTACACTACATTCCTTAGTGGGATCAAAGAAGTGTATAAGGGAAAAATTTTATACTCTGAAGGTGCACATTTGTTCAAACCTTCTTTACAGCCATTGGGACAACCCGGAGATGGACTTGCTGAAGCGATAGCAGTAGCAAAACATTCTGATGTGGTGGTATTATGTGTCGGACTAGATGCAACTATTGAAGGTGAAGAGGGCGATACAGGTAACGCTTTTGCAGCCGGAGACAAAACGGATTTATTGCTTCCAGAGAGTCAACGGATTTTAGTGGAAAATATCTTGATGATCAATAAACCAACAATTATTGTTGTTGCATCTGGCAGTTCAATCAATACAAAGGGTGAAGCTGCTAAAGCAATCATACAAGCGTGGTATCCGGGTCAACTCGGTGGAAAGGCGCTCGCTGATCTTCTCTTTGGGAATGTTTCACCGTCTGGGAAACTGCCAGTGACATTTTATGAAGATGCAGACCAGTTGCCGAGCTTCACATCTTACAGTATGGAAAACAGGACGTATCGTTTCCTTGAAAACAATGTGCTTTATCCTTTTGGATATGGACTAACATATTCTAAAGTCAAATGTGGTGATCTTAAATATGACACCAAACTCAATAAAGCAACTGTAAAAGTTGAAAATGTGGGAGAATTTGATACCGATGAAGTCGTCCAGTTTTATATTCGTGATGAAGAGTCAAAATGGGCGGTTAATAATCATAAACTATGTGGTTTCAAAAGAGTGCATGTAAAAAAAGGAGAAAAAATTGAAGTCTCCGTGATACTTTCAGAAGAGGCATTTACTGTTGTGGATGATTCCGGCAACAGATTTGTGAATAGCAGTAAATTTATTTTGTATGCGGGCATCAGTCAACCGGATGCCATCAGTTTCAAATTAACAGGCAGCAAAAGTTCAGCTTTGTCAATTATTTTATAGTATGCAAACTTGTGCTATCATAAGTTTACATAAACCATGATTAAAAGATTAGGGGGAAGACAATGAGAAGAATTTTGAGTTTACTATTGGTTGTGTTGATGATATTTGGTTTGACCGCATGCGCGTCTGACAGCACGACTCCAGCACCTGTTGAACCGACTGCGGGAAGCGAGACTCCAGCTGAGGCACCATCGGGTTCAACAGAAAAGACGGTTCTTAATGTATGGTCGTTTACTGAGGAAGTTCCAGGTATGATTGCTAAGTACTTGGAGTTCAATCCTGATTTCGCTGAAAAGTATGAAATCAAAACAACAGTTATCGCAACAACCGATGGTGCTTACCAACCCGCTCTAGACCAAGCACTTTCAGGTGGCGGAGCCGGTGCGCCAGATATTTTCACAGCAGAAGCTGCTTTCGTTCTCAAGTATTCACAAGGTGACGGATCACAATTTGCAGCATCATACAAAGATCTTGGAATCGATGTAGACAACAAGATCAAAGATGCGGATATCGCACAATACACTGTAGATATTGGCACAAACGGTAACGGCGATGTGGTTGCACTTGGTTATCAGGCAACTGGAGGTGCTTTCATTTACCGCAGATCAATTGCAAAAGACGTTTGGGGAACAGAAGATCCAGCTGAAGTTGGCAAAATTGTCGGTCCAGGTTGGGACAAGTTCTTTGATGCAGCAGCTGATTTGAAAGCAAAAGGATACGGAATCATCTCAGGTGACGGAGACCTTTGGCACCCAGTGGAAAATAGTTCAAAACAGCCTTGGGTTGTTGATGGCAAACTTGTAATAGACCCTGAGAGAGAAGCATTTCTTGATTTATCAAAACAACTTAAAGACAATGATTATCACAATGACACACAAGACTGGCAAGATGCTTGGTTTGCTGATATGAAAGATGCAGGAGCAAAGAAAACATTTGGATTCTTTGGACCAGCATGGTTAATCAACTACGTTATGGCTGGAAACAGTGGCGAAACTGCAGGAGACTGGGCAGTAACAGAACCACCAGTTGGATTCTTCTGGGGCGGCACATGGGTATTTGGCTCTGCTTCTTCAGAGAAAAAAGAAGCTGTTGGAGAAATTATCGAATGGATCACACTGGATACATCCGAGCAAGGACTCCAATATATGTGGGCAAACGGAACTATTAATGGTGAAGGTGGCATAAAAGATACAGTCGCTTCCGGTAAAGTCATGAGCATCTCCAACGGAGAACTTGATTTCCTCGGTGGACAAGACATGTTTGACGTCTTTATTCCAGCCAACCAATTTGCAAATGGCAAGAACTTGACACAATATGATGAGACAATCAATATGTACTGGCGTGATCAAGTAAGAGCATACACATCTGGCTCAAAATCTCGTGAAGATGCACTCAAAGATTTCAAACAGATGGTTGCAGACAATTTGGATATAATTGTAGAATAAAAGAAACGGGTGAATTGGGATAGGATAGATAATAATTCTCTTTCCTATCCCAATTATCTTTATGGAGGTGAGTGGAAGTTGAAACGTCGAAAAAACGTGAGTTATGCAAAATACGGATACATTTTTAGCTTACCTTTTATCCTTGCATTTTTGATTTTTTCGCTGTATCCAACGATTTATACAGCAATTCTCGGATTTACAGACTATAAGGGGCTAGCGGCAACATCGTGGAGTTTTCTCGATAACCCATTTGACAATTTTATTTCTGTACTCAACAATGGTTCGTTCAGACAATCGTTAGTCAACACATTTATTATTTGGATCGTTAACTTTATACCTCAAATCCTTTTGGCCTTGGTGCTGACCGCCTGGTTCACATCCAGACGAAACAAACTCAGGGGTAAAGGTTTGTTCAAAGTACTCTTTTATTTGCCTAATATCATTACAGCTGCAAGTATAGCAATTCTTTTCTATTCATTATTTGGTTATCCGGTAAGCCCAGTCAACAGTTTGCTCATGAAACTAGGGATTATTGATGAGCCAGTGTTCTTTTTAGTCAATAAGAATTATGCCAGAGGCATTGTTTCATTTATACAATTTTGGATGTGGTATGGTTACACTATGATTATTCTCACATCCGGTGTTCTTGGAATCAATCCTGAAATATATGAAGCCGGTGAAATTGACGGGGCTACAGGTATTCAAGCATTTTTCTATATAACACTTCCGAATTTGAAAACAATTTTACTGTATGTCTTGATTACTAGTATGATAGGTGGCTTGAATATGTTTGATATACCTAAGCTTTTCATGCAAGGTGGACCGGACAATTCAACGCTTACAACCAGTGTGTTTATTTACAATCAGGCATTCAGTGGTAGCTACTTATATAATAGGGCAGCAGCGGCCAGCATGATCATGTTTTTAATCATCGCTGTATTTTCAGCACTCATGTTCTTCCTCATGCGAGACAAGGGTGAAATACAAATTCAAAAAGAAGCTAAACTACTGAAAAAAGAACGTGCAAAGCTAGCAAAAAGTCAGGAGGCCATATAATATGTCAAAGACAAGAAAGAATCGAGGAATACTTTTCAGAGTCGTTGCCTATACAGTCTGTCTTTTGCTGGCAATATTAAGTGTTTTACCATTCTGGATCATGTTCGTTAACGCGACCCGTGATACATTTCAGATTCAGCAAGATGCAATTTCGTTGATTCCTTCCACGCATCTGATGAGCAATATCAAAATTCTACTTGGAAAAACATTCGATCCAATAAAGGGATTGACCAACTCAATAATCGTATCGACTGCATCCACTTTGTTTACCATTTATTTTTCCGCACTCACAGCTTATGCTTTGGTGGCATACAACTGGAAATTGAGAAAACCTTTCTTTACATTCATTCTCGCTGTCATGATGATCCCGGCACAGGTATCGGTCATTGGATTTTATCAATTCATGTACAAAATTGGAATGACCAATAATTTCATGGCACTTATATTACCAGCAATAGCGGTACCGGCAGCTGTGTTTTTCATGAGACAGTTCATGATTGTCTCATTGCCGCTTGAACTGGTTGAAGCATCCCGTATCGATGGGGCCAGCGAATTTTACACATTCAATAAAATAGTTTTACCAATTATGAAGCCAGCAATGGCAACACAAGCGATTTTCACATTTGTATCAAGCTGGAACAGCCTGTTCCTGCCACTTGTGCTCCTCACCGACAGTGACAAGTATACCATGCCAATCATGGTGAGTTTGCTCCGGGGAGACATTTATAAAACTGAATATGGTGCGGTATACTTGGGCCTTGCCCTGACAGTTCTACCGCTTTTCGTCGCTTATTTCCTACTCTCAAAATACATTATAGAGGGTGTGGCGCTTGGTGGTGTCAAAGGATAAAGCTTAATTATTGAGGAGGACATTATGGAATATTTCAAAAACATTGGAAAAATCAAATTTGAAGGGGAGTCTTCTAATAACCCTTTGGCGTTTAAATACTATGATCCAGAGAGAATCGTGTCAGGAAAACCTATGAAAGAACATCTTAGATTTGCTATGAGTTACTGGCACACACTGACTGGAGAAGGCTCAGATCCATTTGGAACCGGTACTATGGAAAGACCTTGGAATGAATTATCTGGACTTGAAAAATCAAAGCTGCGCGCTGATATCGGTTTTGAACTTATGAAAAAACTAGGCGTTGAATATTTCTGTTTTCATGATCTCGATATTGCACCAGAAGGCGATAGCTTAAAAGAAAAGAACGAGAACCTCGATGAGATGGTTTCTTATATTGAAGGATTGATGGAAAAGACAGGAATCAAATGTCTCTGGGGAACCACCAATGCATTCACTCACAAAAGATTTGTACATGGTGCATCCACTTCTCCAAACGCCGATGTCTTCGCATATGCAGCTGCACAAGTTAAAAAAGCTATGGAAGTCACGAAAAAATTAGGCGGAGAAAACTACGTGTTCTGGGGAGGCCGTGAAGGCTACGAGACATTACTCAACACCAACACCGAACTTGAACTGGACAATCTGGGACGCTTCCTGCAGATGGCTGTGGACTACAAAGAAAAAATCGGATTCACTGGACAACTTCTCATTGAACCAAAACCAAAAGAGCCAACCAAGCATCAATACGATTTTGATACCTCTACAGTTATTGGGTTCTTAAGAAAATATAATCTTCAGGATCATTACAAATTGAATATTGAAGCCAACCATGCGACACTCGCAATGCATACTTTTGAGCACGAACTCAATATGGCCAGAATAAACGGTATGCTGGGCTCTATCGATGCCAACCAAGGCGATTTGCTTCTTGGATGGGATACAGATCAGTTCCCAACAAACATTTATGATGCAGTACTTGCAATGATCGAAGTCATCAGAAATGGCGGCCTCGCACCGGGTGGACTCAACTTTGATGCCAAAGTAAGAAGAGGATCATTTGAAATGGATGACCTGTTCTATGCTTATATCGCTGGAATGGACACTTTTGCCAAAGGTTTATTGATTGCGGATCAAATCATAACAGATGGTGAATTCGACAAGTTGATGAGTGAAAGATATGCAAGTTATGAAAGTGGAATTGGCGAGAAAATTGTGAGTGGTGAAGTGGGCTTCGAAGAACTAGCAGAATATGCACTTGAACTGGGTGAAATCAAAAACACATCAGGTCGCCAGGAACTTCTAGAAAACATGCTCAATCAATACATTTACAGGAGCTGACTATGTATATTGGAATAGATCTTGGTACTTCTTCTATCAAGGTCCTGCTGATCACGGGGACTGGTAAAATAATCGATGAAGCTACTGAAGAATACCCCGTGTATTATCCCCACACCAATTGGGCGGAACAAAATCCAGAAGATTGGTGGCAGGGGACACTTACTGCACTGAAGAAACTGATTGATGCAAATAAAAATATCAAAGATGATATTAGAGGGATTGGATTCAGTGGGCAGATGCATGGTATGGTCGCATTGGATGACCGGGGTGAAGTTCTTACTCCAGCCATCTTATGGTGTGATCAAAGAACCTCAGATGAATGCATTGATATCACAAAGCATTTTGGGATGAAGAAACTTGGTGAACTGGTAGGGAACAAAGCCCTCACCGGATTCACCGCTCCGAAAATACTTTGGCTTAAAAAGCATCATCCTGAGATCTTTCAAAAGGTGGACATGTACCTACTCCCAAAAGATTTCATTAACTACAAATTGTCTGGGATTTATGCCACAGATTATTCCGATGCATCAGGTATGTTGCTACTTGACGTTCAAAATAAATGCTACTCTAAACCTATGCTTGAATTTATCGGAATCACTGAAAAACAATTGCCTAAACTGCATGAATCCTTTGCGGTAACAGGGAATCTTTCAGATGAGATCAAAGCGATTTTAGGACTTTCACAAGACGTTATCATAGTGGCTGGTGCTGGTGACCAGGCGGCTGGTGCAATAGGTACAGGAACAGTCGGTGAAGGCGTAGTTTCAGTGACCTTAGGCACATCCGGTGTGGTCTTTGCGGCTCATGATGATTATAGGATGGATTCTGAAAATAGGCTTCATGCATTTTGCCATGCGAGTGGCAAGTATCATTCCATGGGGGTCATGTTGTCGGCTGCAAGCAGTCTTAAATGGTGGTCAGATGAAGTATCCAAGGAGTCCATAGACAATTTGCTAATTGAGGTGGACAATCAAATCTCAGATGTGATCTTTCTTCCATATTTGATGGGAGAAAGAACTCCATATGCCAATCCAAATGCCAGAGGCACTTTTATCGGAATGGATATGAACAGTGGTCGAGGAGATATGACAAAAGCGGTACTCGAAGGAGTAGCTTTTGGACTTAAAGATTCACTGGACATCCTCAAAGATATGGGTGTTCCTGTGAACGAAATAAGGGTTATTGGCGGTGGTGCAAAAAGCCAAAAATGGCGTCAAATCATTGCTGATGTTTTCGGACATGAAATTGTGGGCATCAACACCAATCAAGGTGGTGCACTTGGGGCTGCTATACTTGCTGCTGTAGGTGAAGGCATCTATGAAAACGTCTATGAAGCCACAAAAGTAATGATTCAGACTGTTGATGCTACTAAGCCAGATTCTTATAATGTAGCCATCTATCTCGACAAACACAAAAAATATCAAAGTTTGTACCGATATTTGGAACCTTATTTTGCATAGTAAATTTCAAGAATTAGACCACGACGGTTTGACTGTCGTGGTTTTTTATTTAAGTCTTCATTAATAATTTCTTAATGATCAGATGATATTCTGGAGAAAGAATAAATTGAAAAGAGGAAAGTAAAATGAAAGTATTAAAACGTTTTGGAATAGGCACTATTGGACTGGTGGCAATCAATATTATCATATATTTGCTGATTATTTTGATCCCCAATCTAGCAGAAAATATGTTGTTAAGTACAGATGTGAATGTGATAATTCAGAGACCATGGACCTTAATAACTGTATTTTTTTCTCATGAAATCCATATACATATTTTGTTGAACATGCTCTTATTTTTAGTTTTCGGATCAAAACTCGAAAAGATAACAAATAAAAGAATAATATTTGCGATTTATTTCTTAGCTGGTTTAAGTGGTAGTTTTGTAATTGTACCTATCTCAAATCTCATCGGTAACACAACATTGATGGCAGGGGCATCTGCTTCAGTATTTGGAATCGTTGCTGCTTATGCGATTTTGCGTCCGAATCAATTGATCTTAAAATCTAAAGCAAAATTTTGGTTAATGTCATTGATCGTATTCAATATTTTCACAATTTTTATTGGATCTCAACTTTCTGATTCATCCGCTGCACATCTTGCGGGAATATCTATGGGACTCATTATTGGATATTTGCTTAAAAAGAGTGATCAAGGAGAGATGGTATGACAGCTGAACTCGTAATCTACGAAGGAGATGATCATCATAATGCATAGAAAAACCACGACAACTACTGTCGTGGTTTTTAAGTGCTTCGTACTCACTTAATACTCGTATTAACAAACTCTATAGCATCGATTTTCTCAGCTTCTGGGTCCTCCAAATATGAAATGATTACATTGTCGCCAACTTGACTTAGTGAAACAATTGGGAATTGTTCAGAATTGACTACATATAATGTTTCTACATTCATGATTTTTATAACATAGTATCCATCGGTTAATGCGCCGATTCTGGAAATCGATCCTTCTGTTTTCTTAAGATCGGAAGTCTGTGAGGTGAGGGCGTTGTTGCCACCTTCCCTGATCAGTACGCGATTATACTCTGTTTGAGCTTCTCTTAGTGTTTTGGCCCATGCGACAGCTTTGTAGTTTTGAACTGAAGCAAACGAATAACCGACAACGTTTCCGCTGTTACCTTTGAGTGTTGAAAAATAAGTGGCTTCACCATTGATATTGATCAAATAGGGGAATGTTGCAGTGTAACCAGCGTTTTGAACGAGTTCTTCCATCAATCCAATAGCTTTTGTTTCAATCGAACCTGAAAGTCGGTTGTATTCAGCTGTTCCATTTTTTGGATTGTAGATGACAAAGCCTGTTGTTGCGGCGTCTTTTCCTACACTGGTAAGACCAGTATAAAAATAAAGTGTGTTTTCTTTGAAAACATATCCCATACCATCAGTGTCAGAGAGTTTGCCTTCATCTGAAGGATTCCACCAACCATTGATGTATTTGCCATACCAATCAATTTGAGCTAGAAACACGTCAACAGGGAATACTCGATCCACCCAATCTGGTTGTTCGCCAACATCATAGAATTCCATAGATTTATCCACTGGATCCACGATTATAGTGCCCATAACCTTAGTCGTTGACAGCCAATTTTCATGAGTATATGCAGTGACGACCCAATATCCTTTTTCATTGTCATCAATTTCAAAAGAGAAATCAGTTTGACCAATACTTGGATACTTCAAGTAAATGCTTCTTTTTAAATCATCTGAAAAGTATCCAGTAAGGGAAACTGCAAAAGTATAGTCAACAAATTTTGAAGTATTGAAATCAGTTGCACTCACGAAGATGTAACCCGGTATTTCTCCACTATTTCTCAACCATTTAAAGAGACCTCGGTGTTCTAATGGGAATACCCAAAACGGTTTGTCGCTTACAACACTTAGAGTCCCTCTACCAATTTGGAACTGGCTGCCTAAACTTGGATTTTTTTCAGTAATCAATTTTTCAGATGTTTTTCTGGCGTCATTCTCATCTAGTATAATCAGATTTGCCATGTCCACATTGGGCACTGACGTATCAAATTCTGCAATTTCTGTTAGATTGAGTTGAGTCTGTTTGTTTTCCCAGTGAAAGAATGATGCAGATCCAACCAGGCTGACAAGGAAATAAATAACTGTAATACCTAGTAACACAAGTGTTGATTTTTGAAGTTTTCCAAATTTTTCACCATCTTTGATAAATGCAAAGGAACCCGCAAATAATGTGATTGTAATTGCCATGGCGATTATGGACAAGTGAATGAAATTGATGGAAATGATGGGGAGTACTATGTACCAAAGTGCACCAAGTATAATTAAACTCAATATAAAACTTATTGCCACAATTTTTTTCATTGTAAATCCTCCTCTTATACTTTAAGCATACCACTGCAGTATTAAAAAATTCTTAATAGAGACTTAAATTATATAACGCATTCAAAAAAGTCAGAATAAAAATCAGAATAGGGCAATTTGAAATTTAACGTTTAAAGTATAATATTTAATGAATATGGTTGTTTATTTAATGATAAACGTTAAATTATATTGACGATTAATTTGATTTTATGATATACTATGAAAAATAGTAAAAGGAGATAACACTCATGATGGGACCTTCATTTTTTTCAAAACGTGCAACAATACTTAAAAATATCTTTCTTGTTATATTAATTGGAGTCATAGCGTTCAATACATATGGACTAATCACAGCAATAAGGAGAATCACCCCATTTTCTAATGATAATACGTATGAAGTTTCTTTTGTTACAGATTCTCTTGGTAACGAGTTGGCGACTCGAATTGATAGCTCTGAACCCGGTCCATATGTTCAGATCACAGCAAATATTATGGAACCAACAGACCAATTCATTGTGGATACATCTCATGCAGTATCTCGAATTACAGTAATTGGTGTGTTGTACCGTATACCGTTAATGATTGTACTATGGTTCGCTTTTTTGATATTTAAGGACCTCTCCAGTACTCGAACCCCATTTGTCCCAGAATTATTTTCAAGAATAAAAAGTATGGCTAAAATTCTATTTTTTTATGGTCTTACTGGTACAGTTATATTTAGTTTGTTAATCACTTTTTTTGTCACAGGCATTGTTCGTATTAATAATCCAATAAATTTTTATTTGATTCTAATTGGATTTATCTTGCACTTTGTGTCAGAAATTCTTGAATACGGTTCTACACTTCAAACGGAAGTTGATGAACTTTTATAAAGGAGAGAATATGGCAATTATTTTAAGATTAGATCGGGTCATGGCTGACAGAAAAGTAACTTTGAATCTACTAAGTGAGGAGATAGGCATTTCGAATGTCAATTTGTCTAATATAAAAACTGGAAAAGTCAAAGCAATTCGGTTTTCGACGCTAAACGAAATCTGTAAGTATTTAAAGTGCCAACCAGGTGATATTTTAGAATATGTTGAAGATGAAAATGAAATCATTGAAAACATCTTATGACTATTGAGGAGGAATCAAGGTAGAAAAGGGAAAAGGTATTTATATTGATTCCGGTCTGGTCCAACTCAAATATGAGAGAACTGAAAAATAAATACGAGAATGCCACCGAATTCGGTGGCGTTTTTTTGATTTCATAAATTATCGAACAGTTTGATATGATAGCATTGAGGGTAAATACATTATGAACGTGCAGTCCGAAGGGACTTTAATAGAGGAGTGAATAATATGAATGAACAACACGAACAACACGAAAAACACGAAAAACACGAAAAACACGAACATCATGATCATCACGCTATGATGGTTGAAGATTTCAAGAGGAGATTTTTTATCTCATTGATTTTAATGGTTCCAATTTTGATATTGTCACCAATGATACAAAGTTTTATTGGATTGGATTGGAGTTTTACTGGAGATTCGTATTTGTTATTAGCACTATCCACAGTCCTATTGATTTATGGTGGTAAACCTTTCCTAAAGGGGTCAGTAGATGAACTCAAGGAAAAGGAACCGGGAATGATGACACTGATAGCTTTTGCAATTTCAGTTGCGTACATTTATAGTTCTTTTGCAATTTTCTTAGATATCGGAAGCGGTTTCTTCTGGGAACTGGCAACTCTGATTGTGATCATGTTACTAGGGCACTGGATTGAAATGAAGTCAATTATGGGTGCTTCAAGAGCTCTTGACGAATTGCTTGAATTGATGCCTGACGAAGCACATCTTATAAAAGAAGATGGGTCAAGCACGGATGTGCCTGTAGACGAATTAAAAGAAGAAGATAAAATTTTAGTTAAACCTGGTGAAAAGATTCCAATTGATGGTATCGTGTATGATGGTGAATCTGAAGTTAATGAATCTATGATTACAGGTGAGTCCGTCCCAGTTTTCAAGTCGAAAGACGATGAAGTTGTTGGAGGCTCCATAAATGGTGAAGGTGCTTTAAAATTCAAGGTCAGTAAGGTGGGTGATGACACTTTTCTATCTCAAGTTGTAAGATTGGTTAAAGAAGCGCAAGAATCCAAATCTCAGACTCAAAGACTTGCTGACACTGCCGCTAAGTGGCTGTTTTATATTGCTGCATCAGCAGGTACAATCACATTTGTGGTATGGCTGCTTCTTGGTAAGGATTTAGCATTTGCAGTAGAAAGAGCCGTGACAGTAATAATTATTTCGTGTCCACATGCACTTGGTCTTGCTATACCACTGGTTACATCTGTTTCAACCAGTATTGGTGCAAAAAGAGGATTATTGATCAGAGATCGAAAAGCTTTTGAAAATGCCAGAAATCTGAATGCAGTAGTGTTTGATAAAACAGGAACATTGACTGAAGGAGAATTTGGTGTGACAGATGTGAAGACAGTAGATTACTCAGAAGATGAATTGTTATCTATCGCATATTCTGTGGAAGCAAATTCTGAACATCCCATTGCAAAAGGAATTGTTAAGGAAGGTGAAAATAGAAAGCTTGAGTTAAAAGACGTACATGATTATCAAAGCTTACCTGGAAAAGGATTGGAAGCGTCTATAGAGGGCAAAAAGATAATGGTTGTAAGCCCCGGATATATCAAGAGTGAAAATATCGATTTCGATGAAGAATACTATGAAAAACTAGCCGAACAGGGTAAGACTGTTGTATTTGTCCTTGTAGAGGGAGCACTAATCGGTTATATAGCTCTATCGGATATCATTAGGGAATCAGCAAAAGAAGCCATTGAAATCCTTAAGAATATGGGGATAGAGTCCATTATGATTACGGGTGACAATCAAAAAGTAGCATCTTACGTAGGTAAAAAATTGAACATAGATACAATATTTGCCGAAATATTACCTCAAGAAAAATCTGAAAAAATTGAGGAACTTCGTAAATCGGGCAAAAAAGTCGCAATGACAGGTGATGGAGTCAATGATGCTCCTGCGCTCGCAAAGGCTGATCTTGGCATTGCTATTGGCGCAGGAACAGATGTTGCTATTGAAACGGCAGATATCATACTGGTGAAAAGTAACCCACTTGATGTAGTTAATATCATTAAACTATCAAAAGTGACTTATAAAAAAATGATACAAAATCTAATCTGGGCTACTGGATACAACGCCATTGCGCTTCCGCTTGCTGCAGGGGTGCTCTATAATCAAGGCATCCTAATAAGTCCTGCACTCGGAGCGGTCTTAATGTCATTAAGTACTGTTATTGTATCCATTAACGCTAAATTATTAAAGCTTGATTGATAGATTCGGAAGAAGATCACTCCAAATAGAGCGCAAAATATCTTTGTGCTCTATTTCATTGTGAGCAGTTACTGTAACGACCGCATTATATTCTTTTAAAACCACACAAAGTTGCCCATACATGCCATCAGCTCGATAGGTATTTGGTGGTGTGCATTTCCAAACTTGATAGCCGTATCCACCTTGTGTTTCAGGATCGTTTTTTGATAATGTATTGACCAAGTCTGTATGCATTCGATGCACATATTCAGCGGATACTATCTGTTGATTTTTATAAACGCCATCTTGTAATAAAGTAATCCCAATACGTGAAAATTCTTCTGTGTTCAGATACAAACCACTGGAACATGTAGTATGGCCATTTTGGCAGGTATGCCACATTGGATTGACAATATCCAGTTTGTCGAAGAGGCGAGGTTTCAAATACTCCAACATAGTTTTTCCACTAACTTTTTCTACAATACGTCCAAGCATGTAGGTACAAAGATTCTCATAACAGAATGTAGATCCGGGATTGGCTTCTAGTTCAGTCAAAAAGAAGAGTTCAGCACGGTCCATACTATTATATTTTTCCAAATGCTCGTGCAAGTGTCCGGATGACATTTGCAACAAATTCAAAATAGTAATTTTCTCTGATCCTGGAAAAGCTATATTTTTGTACTCTGGGAAGAAATCAAGCACATAATCGGATAGTTGAAAAAGCTGTTCGCTTTCGGCGATTCCGATTCCCACAGAGGCAAATGTTTTTGATGCTGAATAGAGATTTTCTCGATCATTGCTTCTAAAGCGATGTTCTGCAATCGTTTTCCCGTTTTGATAGACGTGAACGCCATATACACCCAGATTTTTTTCTAGTACAGATATTCTGAAGTCCGATAACAAACCCATATTAGTCCTCCTCACTTTACGTTTTGTTTTTATTATTATATCAAATAGATGCGTTTGATACGAAAACACATTATAATTTAGATAATAAACTTGCTCATCATTCTAGGCTAGGAGGATAGCATCTTTATCAAAATGTTTGGAACGTAAAAAAAACACAACCTATTATTAAGGTCGTGCTTTTGCAAATGCTATGATATTGCCATCAAAATCAGAAACATAAGAAGTGTAATCTCCCCAAGTCCTTTGCTTCGCCTCACTGATGCCCCTTGCACCGAGTTCAAGAGCTTTCTCATAGTAAGTCTCAGGTGAATCCACATAAAGGTAAATTTCACACCTGGGATAAGCTGTGTTTTGATTTGGGTTGTCAATGTTGCCTTCCAATATCTCCACTATACCATTTCCAGGGAGTAGTCCGATAAATGTGGTATCGTTGAGCTGGATCTCGGTCATCCCATCCACATCAAGTGTTGGAGCTTTATCAAAAAGTGCAGTATATAAATCTTTTGATTTGTTTTGGTCTTCCACATATACTATAAAATTGATTTTGGTAGTATCGATCATAAATACCTCTCATTCATCGCTTTGATGATTAGTGTCTTTTTAAGTTATATTTTATTTTATCATAATTATGTAGTGAAGCAAATATGAGAGTTGACTCTATAACGTGATATAATGGATTAAATATAATTTGAGAAAGGGGTAACACATGAAAAGATTAGGACTCATCGCACTTTCAATTATTCCTATTCCGCTAGGTTTTTTGACGGATCACTTAATGATGAAATTCAACTGGTTTGGTTTTCCTCTTTTTCTTATTGGAATAGTTTTCTACATATTTTGGTTTTTTATGGGTTACATATCAGCAAACTTTACGCTTTCAATGAGGGAAACGCTACTTTACTCACATAGTATCACTATTTTATGTGCTACTTTGATCATTGGTCAACTGCTTTTACTGGAAAGATTCACACAAGGATTGTTGGGACTTTTACCCCAAATGTACTTTTTACCGATGATCACACCAGTAAGTTCAATTATAAGAAATGTATTTTTCTTCATATCCCCCTTTAGAATAGAGCACTTCATCATTCCAGCGTTTCTAATGATGCTTAGTACCTTTATTCTTGGTTTTAGGATTAAGTCTCAACAATTGAATCTACAGAATTGTGAGGTGTGATATGAAGATTAGGATTATATTGGTTTTGATCGTTTTGATCGTGTTTTTTATATGGCAAAACAATAGCATTACCACAACACAAATAGATATGACGAACAGTAAAATTCCTGATGCTTTTGATGAGTTCACTATTGTTCAGATCTCGGATCTACACAACAAGGTGTTTCGAAGTAATCAGAGTTCTCTGTTAAAGAGTGTCATAGAAGCTTCTCCAGACATTATTGTAATCACAGGTGACTTGGTGGACAGAAGGAAGTACAATCTCGATGATGCAATGCTGTTTATTGATGGAGCCGTGCGGATTGCTCCAGTATACTTTGTGTCTGGGAATCACGAGGCTTGGTCAGGAGAGTATATAGAAATTTCAAGAAGGCTTACAGCAGCAGGGGTGGTAATTCTTGATGATGCAAAGGTTGAACTTGAAAGTAATGGAGAGATTATTGGACTATTGGGATTGTCTGATCCCGACTTTTTCACGTCTACATACCTTGAAGGCACCAAATATTCGAATTTAGAGCAGCATCTCGTTGAGTTGTCAGATGAATCCGTATACCAAATTCTTCTATCACACAGACCAGAACTACTCGATCTTTATGTGGATAATAAGATTGATTTGATTTTCGCGGGGCACGCACATGGTGGACAGTTCAGACTCCCACGAATCGGAGGGTTGATTGCACCGGACCAAGGATTCATGCCAAAGTATACCAGTGGTTCTTATAAGGAAGACCTGTCGACAATGGTAGTCAGTAGAGGTCTGGGAAATAGCATCATTCCTGTTCGATTTTTCAATAGACCTGAAGTAGTCATTGTAACGCTAAAAAGCAATTGATCAAGCGTGAGTACAAATTAAGCGAATGTTTTTATCAATTCATCTATTGCACTTGGAATGGCGGTTGGCAATTTGCCGCCTTCTTTTTCGTTTGCTTTGATCATCATTTTTGTGATCATCTTATCGCCGAAACTCATTTGACCCAGTCTTAACTCTCCACCAAGATTGACTTTAACTAAGGCTTGATCCAACAAGCTCTGCGGAAAAGCATTGGCAAAATGAGTACCTATGCTGTCTGGGAGACCGCAGCTTAAAAAGAGGCCCAGTTTCTTTGAGCTCAGTGTGGCTTCGTTATCTGAACAAAAAGCTTTGAGTGTTTTGTTAATCTGTCCCATGAAGACTGAACCGCCTAGAATAACAGCATCGAAAGCCTCCAAACTTGGGGATTTTTCTTCATTGATATTGACTAATTTGACATCGCTCTGTAGTGCGGTTGCAATTTCAAGAACCCGTTCTTTAGTAAAATCATATTTGGTGCTATAGACTATTATTGTTTTCATAATTTTTCCTCCATTCTTTTTACTGATGCGGATAACATTTCCATGTAAGTATAAAAGTTTTGAAGCTCTTCAGATGAATAGGATTCAAACAAAGTGCTCATAAATTTCAAATCTTCGTTTTGATGATCGGCCCAAAATGCCGCACATTTTTCTGTAAGTGCAATTCTAAGGACTCGCTTGTCATTTGGGTCTTTTTGTATTTCAACGAATCCTTTGTTTTCAAGCTTTAAAGCCAATTGTTTTATGTTTTGGTATGAGCTCCCCATATACTCGGTCAAATCTGCAAGTTTCGGAGGAGTGTCAAAGAACCTTGTGATTACAACCATCAAAAACCATTGTTTTGCAGTAAAACCATAGGGCTCAAATTCCTTATCAACCATTGTTTGTAGTTTGTTGGTCATGTAAAATAGATTGCCGAAAATCTCTTTCATTGCGTGGATATCTTGATCAGTCAATTATTGCCTCGCTTTCATGAGTGCATCTTCTATTGCTTTTAAATAGGCATTTACAGATACTGTTGATCCTGTGACACCATCGATTACCAGTGATTGTTTGTCTAGAACTTGATTGATGAGCGCTTCAGTTACTTCAGGTTTTTCAAACATGACGGTATCTACGACTTCAATGTCTGTAATGGTTCCAGATTCGATTTGAATCTTTACTTGATTGTCCCATCTCTTGTTTTCATATGTACCTAAGTATTCTCCATCATTGAGTGAGCTTAAATCCACTGTGTTCACAGTAATCGATTTCCCATCTTTAAGACCATTTGACAAATAGGTCATACCACCGAAACCTAACAATACGATTACCAAAATTACAAGAGTCAGCAGTTTGGCTATTGTTTTCATTTTAACCTCCTATTTATATAATGTATTATGTAATTCTTAAAACATAATACATTATGTATATATTGATGTCAATACTTTTAAGACAATTAATAAGTTAAAACGTATTATATTCTAAAGTTTTTCTCTTGACAATTATACCCCCTCGGGGTATATTGTAGTGGTGAATAAATGATTATTTCAAAAATAATCGAAAGTGGAGGATCAAATGGTCAAAGTATGTAAACACTGCTCAAATATTCAAATTGAAAACCTTCAGAAGGTAATATCGTCTGATGACATTGAAATCGGTTGTATTGAACATTGTGAAGAGCATCCAGAAAAGGTTTATGGTCTGATTGATGGACAATTGGTTGTTTGTGATGATGAGTCACAATTTATCACAATTGTATCAAGTAAGTAACTGAAAAAAGTCTTTGAAGCAATCAAATGCTCCAAAGACTTTTTTAGAGTGTGTTATAATTGTTATAAAAGGAGTAAGGCCATGATCATATTATGGTATTCAATGTATATTATTCTTCAGCTTACATGGGGATTCATACAAAGTGTGCTGGGATTCATCATCTTTTTGAGGCATGCAAAAGATTTTCATAGTTTTTATCATGGTAGCATTCTTACAAAATGGAAATTTTCATCCGGATTGTCACTTGGATTGTTTATTTTCTCACCCATTCAGGCTGGTAAAACTGGTGATAGATTGATTGTCCATGAATATGGCCATACTTTTCAGTCATTGTTTTTAGGTCCACTTTACATTCCACTTGTTGGAATTCCATCGTTTATTTGGGCGAGACATGGACGATACAAAAAAATGAGAGAAGTAAGAGGTTTGTCTTATTCCCACTACTGGACAGAAAAATGGGCAGACAGGTTAGGCGAGGTGGCAACAGGAAAGCCTTCGCTTAGAGATAAGAGCAGTAAAATTTAGGAGCTATTTGATATGATTGAATTAAGAGAAATTGATTGGAGCAATTTAGGAGAAATATTAGATTTGAAAGTTGAAAAGTCACAAGAAGATTATATTTTACCTAATGCAGTGTTTATCGCCCAGGCTTATGTAAATCTAAGAATGAATTATCCGGATGTTGTTTTTGGAATCTATAATGACAACCGTGCAATTGGGTTCACAAAAATAGTCTTGGTACCGCAGAATGCGAAACCCTATTATTTTGATCATTCCGTCTATATGATAGATGCTTTTATGATAGATTCCAGATTTCAAAAGAAGGGGTTTGGTCGTCAAGTTTTTGAAAAAATTATGATGTACATTCGTTCCCAGCCATTTGGTCCTGCTGATGGAATTCGATTGTTGTGTTCTGTCATGAACAAGGAAGGACAGCGTTTCTTCGAGTCTTTTGGTTTTATGGAAAGTGGTCGCTATGATAACATGACAAAAAACTATATAGTGTATTCGTTTTCAATGCATGAAAAATAAAAAATCCGAAATATCGGATTTTTTTATTTTATAATTTTTCACCACAATTATTACAGAACTTCGCAAATTCATCGTTCAGTTCAGTGCAGTTCCTGCATCTGATCTTAACGATTTCTTTTTTTGTATGTATCTCGGTTTCGTCCATCGCATCTTTGATCATCCCCCCGGCCATAGAAGTCCAAGGACTCAAATCTTCTCTTGCCTTCTTTGGATCAAGAACAATCCCTGAGCCCGCAACACCACGTGCTGCAACTGTCCTCATACCATTTCCAGTGGCGATCATGAGAATGCCTATAAAAGGTCTGCTCATAAATGAACCCATGTAGCCACCTCCGGTCCAAGAGTATTTTATCACAAGTTGAATTATTATGAAATCTTAATTATTTAAAGTATTGACGACTTGTTCCATAAGTGGTATTATATCCACAAATGGAACTAATGGCAAAAAGGAGGACCAATGAAAGATTTGAATCAAGTATTGATGAATCCAATTAGAAGTCGAATTATACAGTATCTATCAATACATAAAGAAGCGACAGCAGGTATTTTATCTGAGCTTATTTCAGATGTACCAAGAACAACACTATATAGACACATCAATATACTTGTGAAGAGCAATCTACTCACGGTAGTATCTGAAAAAAAAATCAGAGGCTCACTAGAGAAGACTTACGCACTGAATATTGAGACATTCAGCAAGGAAAATACTGTCGAAAATGTAACACGAAACGCATACGGATTTTTAATGAAAATCTATGCGGATTTTGACAGGTACTTTGAGAAAAACAAGAATAAACCCTCGTCAGAAATGGAGTCTGTTTTTCTAAGTAACTTGAGTTTGCTGATGAGCGATGAAGAATTTAAAGCGTTTATAAGTGAATTGAATCAAGTATTTGGAAAGCATTTAAACAATGTCCAAGATGGGAGTCGAAAGCAAAGAAGCATTTCGATTATATCATCACCGGTAAACAATGAAGGAGAGTAAAGAATGAGAACTAAAAAATCTAAAGCTAAATCTAAAGGGAGAAAAATTATGTCGATTCTATTGGTGTTATTTGGGGTTGTTGTAGCGTTGAACATTGCTGGATTTGCAGTAACACAAATCAGAGGAACGAAAGAGTTGGATCAATTGAAACCTTATGGAGAGATGGTTGAAGTAGATGGTAAAAAAATGCATGTCTACAAAGAAGGCGCTGGAGAAAAAACAATTGTACTAATGCCTGGACTTGGAATTGCACTTCCAACTGCTGATTTTGGACCACTGATGAGAACACTGAAAAGTGATTATAAAGTGGTGGCAGTGGAGTACTTTGGTATTGGATTCAGCGATGTATCGGATCAAGCGAGAACCAATGAGAATTACATAAGTGAACTGAGAGAAGCTCTAAAAAAATCGGGATTGAATCCACCATATGTTTTGATGCCACATTCTGCTTCTGGTATTTATGCTGAGTATTATGCTACTCAATATCCAGAAGAAGTTGAAGCGATAATCATGCTTGATACTACTTCTAGCGCAGAACTAGAATCCGTCAAAGTCCCTAGTTTTGTTTATTCTCTTGGGAAGGTACAGCAAGCCACTGGTTTTTCTCGTTTGGTATCTAAGTTGGTTCCTGAGACCAAATTGATTGAAAATGGTTACACTGAAAAAGAACAAGCTGACTATTTATTATTCACTTATTTTGGAGGCAATGATACAGTTATAAATCAAGCCATGCTGTTTGGTGACAATATTGAAGAAGTCATGAATTTGAAATTCCCTGAAACGGTCCCGGTTCTTAAACTGATTGCATCAAATACTCTTAAAGCCATGGGAAAGAAAAACAAGGACGATGGCATGGGATATCAAACAGCACACTTGAATCGATTGGGAAAAAACGCGTCTTATAAAATAATCGAAGGATCACATAGGATCTATCAGACACAATCGGATACGATTAAAAAGTATACGAATGAGTTTTTATCTGAGATGTAGACTACAAAATAGACACCGAAATTGGAGGTGTCTATTTTTGTGTAATCAATTCCAAGATATAAAGATATAATTGACAGTTTTGAAATGATTAAGTTATCATTGCAACATGATCTTAAATTACAGATGAAAACGAAGGGGAAAACTATGAAGAGAAGTAAGGAAATTTTGAATGGACCTGAATGGGCAAATGTGAGGGCGTTGTTCAAATCGAGTGGATTCACCGATGATGAAATATCAAAGCCAATAGTAGGCATTGTAAATGCTTTCAACTCAATATGCCCGGGTCATGTAAATTTAAGAGTGGTTTCAGAACGAGTAAAAGAGGGGATTGTCGCTAGTGGTGGTATGGCTGTTGAGTTTGGCACAATTGGCGCTTGTGACGGAATCGCTATGGGCCATGTTGGCATGAAATACGTACTTCCAACAAGAGAAATGATTGCCAATGACGTTGAAGCTATGGTGGAAGCGCATCGATTGGATGGAATTGTGTTGGTTGGATCTTGCGATAAAATTATTCCTGGGATGTTGATGGGAGCCGCACGCATCAATATTCCCTCGATATTGATCAACGGAGGACCAACTTTACCAGGACGAATGAAAAACAATCCATATGGTGGAGAATATATTGATCACTCAATCATTCAACAATCCGAAGGAGCACTAAAATCAGGATTGATTAGTGAAAAGGAATTTGATTGGATTGAAAATAATGCGGTTCCTACTATAGGCTCATGCGCAATGCTTGGAACTGCAAATACTATGGCCTGTCTATCTGAAGCCATGGGAATGTCCTTGCCTGGTAGTGCTGCAATTCCAGCTGTATACAGCAAAAGAATGGCAATGGCTTATGAAACCGGTAAAGCAGTCATGGGGTTGATCGATCATGGAATTAGCGCTAGAGATATCATCAACAAAGAGTCGCTATTCAATGCGATTAGAGTCAATTCAGCTATAGGAGGATCAACAAATGCGGTACTACATCTTTTAGCAATTGCTTACGAAGCTGAAGTGGACTTGAGTTTGTCTGATATTGATGAGACAAGCAAAGGTATCCCTCATTTGGTTCCTTTGATTCCAGCAGGAGAATTCACATTGCTTGACTTTTATGAATCCGGTGGAGTACCTGTGGTAATGTCATCTTTGGAATCTGTTTTGAATATGGATGTGTTGACTTGTACGAAGAGAACTATAAAAGATAATCTATCGACTATTGAGATGAAGGATGAAAACATAATAAGAAAATTGAATAATCCAGTTCATACTAGACCTGGAATAGCAGTGCTTAAAGGAAACATTGCACCTGATGGTTCGGTGACTAAACCCTCAGCAATTCCAGATGAAGCATTGTTTTTTAAGGGAAGTGCAGTCGTTTTTGAAAGTGAAGAAGACGCTTTGGAAGGCATTAGAAATCTTCTGGTTAAAAGTGGGCAAGTTGTTGTGATTAGAAATGAAGGTCCTAAAGGAGGACCGGGAATGCCGGAAATGTATAAGGCGATGAAGCTTTTAGTGGGCATGGATCTTGGTAAAGATGTATGTGTTATTACCGATGGTAGATTCTCTGGTTCAAACAATGGTTGCTTTGTTGGCCATATTTGTCCAGAAGCATATGATGACGGCCCAATCCGATATCTTGAGAATGGTGATGAAATCATTGTGGATGTCTTAAATGGAGTGATTGAAGCGCCAAGTGTTGATTTTGATGCAAGGAAAATCATTGGTTGCGAGAAAATTAAGAGGCGGGCGACTGGGTGTTTGTATAATTATCGTCAAAATGTATTGTCCGCATCTGAAGGTGCAATAATCAAATCAAGAGATTAATCGAGGAGGCGGGACAAAAAAACAAAAATGTACAAAAAACTAAGCAATTTAGAGTTGACATGATTAAAATCAATCTTTATAATCAAGATGTAGTCACTTGTCGGACGACTGATTAATATGAATGTTAATGTTTTGTAAACAATAATCAGAATAACGGCAATTTAGTTGTTTTTAGATGTAAATTCGGTGCTTAAACGCATATGAAACATATATACTCGCACACAACTTGTCGGACAAGTGTCCAATATTTATTATATTACTAAAATTAAACAAGTAATTGTCAGACAAGTCATTGACAATAAAACGTTATTATAAGCATAATAGAAACATGAAACCACTATTATGACTGGGAGAATGATAACAATGGAAAAAAAGAAACGGAACACAAGTGAAATTGTCTATCAGGCGATAGAAGAGAAAATAATCAACCAAGAATGGGTTGCAGGTATGAAAATTACATCTGAGAATCAGTTGTCAACTGAATTGGGTGTAAGTCGAATGTCTGTTAGGGAAGCAATTGAGAAAATGGTAGCTCTCAGCATCCTTACCAAGCGTCAAGGGGAAGGCACATTTGTCAATGAATTATCACCTTCGATGTACATTAATGGATTAATACCAATGATGATGCTTAATAAGGACAACTTAATTGATGTTGTTGAATTTAGAGTACTCATCGAAGGCAATAGCGCAGCACTTTGTGCAGAGCGTTGCGATGATGAAACTATTATAGCTTTAGAAAACTGCTATAAGATAATGTTTGAGAACAGTGACAATTCTGAAGAATTTGCAAATGCCGATCATCAATTTCATATTGAGATTGCGAAAGGCACTAAAAATTCACTGGTTATAAAAGTCAACAGTATATTGACAGATATCTGGAAACACCAACAAAAGGAATTGAATAGATATCTTGGACCATCAAAAGGTTTGGAAGAGCACAAAAAAATTCTTGAAGCAATAAAGAACAGAGACGTTGAATTGGCAAGATTGTTCATGACGAGACATGTCAGTAGAACTAGAGAAGATATCATAAAAATTAAAGAAGAAGATATTGAAAGAAAATGAAACATGGAGGTTTTTATGGTTTTGAACCAAGTTATTTTTCCTAATTATACTATTGGCTCTGATGCACTAAAAAGAATAGGCTCTGAAGTTAAGAAGATTGGGAATTATATTCTGGTGGTGGGCGGCAAAACGGCTTTGGAAAAAGTAGAAAATGATCTCGAAAAGGTTTTCCATGATCATGAAATCAGTTGTTTGGATTTCATGTGGTATGGAGGCGAATGCAATAGCAATAATATTCAAAAAATTGTGGATGTTGTGAAAAAAAACGGGATTGATATGATTATCGGAGTTGGTGGTGGAAAAGCACTGGACACAGCCAAAGCTGCTGCTCATTTTACTGAAGTTCCAATCATAACTGTACCAACCATTGCAGCTACATGTGCTGCGACAACACCTCTTTCAATTATCTATAATGAAAATGGAGATTTTGATTCACTACTTGATTTGAATTCTCCTCCAGTTCACATTGTAATGGATACTGCAGTAATAGCAGATGCCCCAACACGTTATCTGTGGGCAGGGATAGGCGATACACTTGCTAAGTATTATGAGGTTGAGTTGGCCAGTAGAGATAAAATACTTTCACACAGTGCATCCATGGCCAAGTCTCTAAGTATCTTATGTAAAAATCCATTGATCCAATATGGTCGAAAAGCTTTGGAAGACAGTGATAATAAAATTCCTTCATATGAAGTTGAACAAATAATTCTAAACAATATAATCACTACTGGTTTGGTTAGCATGTTGATTGGTCAAGAAAATAATGGTTCCATAGCTCATGGCATGTTTTATGGATTTACACTTTTGGAAGAAATTGAAAAAAGGCACTTACATGGCGAAGTGGTGGCTTATGGCATATTAATACTTCTTTCAATAGACGGTAATCTAAACGATCTCTCACAGTTGATTGAATTTTATAAAACTATTGATCTTCCTACATCACTTGTTGATTTAGAAGTGAAAAATGATAGGGACTACTTAAAAAATGTACTCGAAAAAGCGGCAAATGCACCAGATATGCTAAAAACACCATATCGAGTTACAGAAGATATGATATTTGATGCAATGCAAAGGCTTGAGGTATTGAAGACGAGTTAGTAACTTTGAGCGATCAAAGCTATTATAAAAACTAATAAGGGGGACCACATCAATGGGAAACATCAAGAAAGTAGTTGCACTAATTTTAATTAGTGCGATGTTAATGGTAGGGTGTAGCAGTGCACCTGCAAATGTATCAAGCAATGAAAGTCCTGCAGATACAACAGCATCATCTGAAGAGACTTTTGTCATCAGAGCGGGTATTGGGTTAAATGATCAACATCCACAATATAAGGGATTGGAAGTCATGAAAGAGTACGTTGAAAGAGAAAGTAACGGAAGAATTGAAATGCAATTATTCCACAGTAGCCAATTGGGTGATGACATTCAAATGATGGAATCATTACAGCTTGGAAGTCAAGAAATTACTGCTCCATCTTCAGCACCTGTCTCTTCTATTGACAAGAGATTTATGATTTTCGATTTACCTTTCTTATTCCCAACAGAAGAAATCGCTTCAGATTTATTGGATGGCGAATTGGGTCAAGAATTATTAGATGGATTGGCTGAGCACGGACTTATTGGATTGGCATACTGGGAAAATGGCTATCGTCATTTAACCAATAATGTTAGAGAGGTAAGAACGCCAGCTGACATGGAAGGTCTCAAAATCAGAACAATGGAAAATCAGGTTCACTTGGACTTTTTTAGAGCACTTGGAGCAAATCCAACGCCAATGCCTTTTGGAGAGCTGTTTACAGCCATGCAACAAGGTGTAGTTGATGGTCAAGAAAACCCTGTACCGACCATATATCTTCAAAATTATCCAGAAGTTCAGAAGTACACTTCTTTGACTGGTCACGTTTATAGCCCATTTGTATTGTTGATGAGTAAAATATTCTGGGATGGTTTGCCAGCTGATCTTCAAGAAATCGTTCAAGAAGGTGCGATTGTTGCAAGAGATGAAGAAAGAAGAATCAATAGAGAATATACAGCTGAATTGGTTGGCGGATTAAGAGAAAAAGGAATGACGGTTTCTGAGTTAACAATGGATGAACTAAAGTTGTTCCAAGATGCAACTAAACCAACAATTGAAAAATTCAAGGACGAAATTGGCGCAGAATATGTTGAAAAAGTCCTCGAAGAAATTGAAAAATTAACAGAAGCGTCAAAATAATTAAAATTGACTATAATCATTAAAAAGGAGTTTATCTATAAACTCCTTTTTTACTCTAAACATTGAGGAGGCATGGTGGTGGAAAAATTATCACTCATACCAAAGGGTATTGGGATAATCAATAAATGGTTGGTTGTTCTTGTCAAATTTGCTATGGCAGGAAATTTGGCAGTAATGGTTTGCATAGTTTTTTATGCGGTGTTAAGCAGAAATCTTATAAATTCATCTATTGCATGGGCTGAAGAGTCCAGTAGAATACTTTTTATTTGGTTGGTTTTCTCAGGTGCGATACTTGGGCTGTATTATGAGGAACATTTAGGCTTAAATATATTGACTGATCGAATGAAGCCAAGAGTACAAACGATATTTGAAATGATTTCTTGGACATTGGTGATTGTTGTCAATAGGGCGATGATCATAGGAGGACACAGCATAGTCAATGTTGTTAAAACAGCACGAACTCCTGCTTTAGGGTTGCCTTCATCTATAAAATATCTTCCTGTGTTGGTGGCTGGATATATAATGATTCTGATAGCTTTGGAACATTTAATCAAATGTACCATGAAATTATACGATCAACATAAACAAACCAAGCAAGGGGGGAATGCATAATGGAAATGCTATTAATATTTATATCCGCACTATTTGGTTTTCTATTGATTGGAGTACCAGTAGCATTTTGCTTAGGATTAGCCGCTCTAGTCATGATGGCACTCCAAGGATTTGGATTTGATATCTTGGTACAAAAGATGGTTGGTGGTATCGATAGTTTCCCACTATTGGCGGTACCTTTTTTTATGCTCGCTGGAGAAATTATGAATACAGGTGGAATAGCTAAGCGTATTATTCAACTGTCCAATTCATTGGTGGGTCATATAACGGGTGGACTTGGACTTGTAAATATTGTAGCCAGTATGTTTTTTGGGGGTATATCCGGATCGTCTGTTGCAGACACCGCCGCAATAGGTGGACTGCTTATCCCTGCAATGACTGATGAGGGTTACGATGCTGATTTTGCAGCTGCTGTAACTGCATCTTCATCAACAATGGGAATCGTTATACCACCAAGTATTCCTATGATTTTATTTGGTCTTATCAGTGGGGTTTCGGTTGTTAGAATGTTTTTAGGGGGAATAATCCCTGGAATCTTAATCGGATTTTCATTATTGTTCTTAACATATGCGATATCCAAAAAGAGAAACTACCCAAGAGGAGAAAATTTTTCAATAAGAAGAGTTTTTAAATCATTGATGGAATCGTTTTGGGCGATCTTATTACCGGTGATCATTATCGGAGGTATTATATCAGGTTATTTCACGCCTACTGAGGCGGCTGTAATAGCAGTCGTATATGCATTAGTTGTTTCGTTATTTGTTTATAAAGAATTAAAAATGACCGACTTGCCTAAAATATTGATTGATACAGCAAAAACCACTGGAATCGTTATGCTTGTTGCGGGTACAGCTATGGTTGTAGCATGGTTATTGACGGTTGTTAGAATACCACAATCCATAGCGACTACGATTCTATCCATTTCAGATAATCCTTTAATCGTATTATTAATTGTTAATTTTTTCTTATTGCTTGTGGGAAGTGTAATGGATCTTACTCCAGCTCTTCTAATACTTGGTCCAGTTTTACTACCAGTAGCTCTTGCAGTTGGAATAGATCCAGTATTTTTTGGTGTAATGATGGTCATTAATCTTGGAATTGGGTTGGTGACGCCGCCAGTTGGTACCATTTTATATATTTCATGTGGAATCGCAAAGATATCACTTGAACGGATAACTAAAGCAATGCTGCCATTTTTGGCAACTCAAGTTGCAGTGTTGATACTCATTGTCTTGTTCCCACAATTGGTGCTTTGGATTCCAAATATGTTGAGATAATGAAAATAAATTGATGGAGGATCCAATGTTAAAAAGTCAAAAAATGCGTTCAGTAGCAGTTGAAATGGATGCATTGAAAATGGGAATGGGTTGGACTGTTTCCGATTTGGGAAAAACTCAAATATTTTTACAAAGCACTTGGGGAGACAGTCATCCTGGAAGTGTACATTTAGATAAACTTGTCAAATCTGCTGAGGAAAGAATTTTATCTTTGGGTGCTAAACCTGCAAAATACACTACTACAGATATTTGTGATGGGATTGCACAGGGACATGATGGGATGAATTATTCCCTGCTTTCTCGAGAAATGATAGCAAATATGATTGAAATACAAGCTACTGCTACTCCTTTTGATGGCGGATTATATATTTGCAGTTGTGACAAAGGTGTCCCAGCTCACCTAAAAGCCATAGCCAGATTGAATATGCCTTCAATAATAGTAACAGGGGGGGTCATGAAAGCGGGTCCAGATCTTCTTACACTTGAACAAATAGGTACTTATAGTGCTTTGTTAGGGCGTGGAGAAATCACTGAAACGGAGTTTAAAGAAAAACAACATAATGCTTGTCCTACTTGTGGAGCCTGTGCATTTATGGGTACAGCAGCAACGATGCAAGTTATGGCTGAGGCCTTGGGATTAGCACTTCCTGGAACGGCTTTAATCCCTGCGACTTTTGAAGAAATTCTCGATATTTCTGCAGATGCAGGTGAACAACTTTTAGAACTTGTAAAACAAAATATTACTTCTTCGGATATTTTAACTTACGAAGCATTTGAGAATGCAATCATGGTACATGCTGCAATTGCAGGATCTACCAATGCATTGCTTCATATACCTGCGATCGCACATGAAGTAGACATTGAAATCACTCCTGATTTATTTGATGAAATTCATAGACGCATACCTTATCTGGCAAACGTTAGACCGAGTGGAAAATACCCTGCGGAATATTTTTGGTATGCAGGAGGTGTTCCAGCAGTCATGGAAGAGATCAAAGAGCATTTGCATTTGGATGTGATGACTGTAACTGGAAAGACGCTTGGTGAGAATTTGGCTGATTTAAGAGCGAATGGTTACTTTGAAAAATCCGAGATCATGATGGAAAAGTACAATATGAAACGGTCTGATGTCATATACCAGTATCATAAGCCAATTCATAAAGAAGGAGCTATTGCAATACTTAAAGGGAATCTCGCTCCAGAAGGATCCGTTATTAAGCATTCTGCAGTAGCTAATGAAATGATGACAGTCACTTTAAGTGCATTGCCATTTAATTCTGAAGAAGAAGCATTGGAAGCAGTGATGAATGGGACTGTTAAGCCAGGTCATGCGGTATTTATTAGATATGAAGGGCCAAAAGGATCAGGAATGCCAGAGATGTTTTATACTACTGAGGCAATCGCGTCCAATCCTGAACTTGTATCATCTGTGGCTTTGATTACAGATGGTCGTTATTCCGGCGCAACCAGAGGTCCAGCTATAGGGCATGTATCTCCAGAAGCCGTATCGGGTGGTCCGATTGCTCTGGTCGAAAAAGATGATTTGATTAGAATTGATATCCCGAATCGTACAATTGATATCATTGGTGTTGCAGGTGTGGAAAAGTCACCTCAAGAAATCACTGAAATTTTGAACATTAGAAAAGAGAACTGGGTCAATCCAATAACAAAAGTAAAAAAAGGCATTTTAAGTATATATTGCAAACTCGCAGTGTCACCAATCAAAGGTGCA
Organism: Bacillota bacterium; assembly: GCA_024636005.1. Lineage (GTDB taxonomy): Bacteria > Bacillota > Clostridia > Peptostreptococcales > Acidaminobacteraceae > Fusibacter_D. Next base: position 3,345 of record JAGXHV010000086.1, on the reverse strand, counting down.
TACATGGAATAATGGAGGTTTAGACTTGAAAATCACAAATTTTAAACTCTATCAGGTACCTCCTCGATGGCTATTTCTGAAGATTGAAACAGATGAGGGCATTTTCGGATGGGGAGAACCTGTTATAGAAGGTAGAGCTCATACGGTAAAGACTGCAGTTGAAGAATTAATGCAATATTTGATTGGAAAAGACCCCCTACACATTGAAGATCATTGGCAAGTTCTTTATAGAGGCGGTTTTTACAGAGGGGGGCCAATTCTGATGAGTGCAATATCTGGAATTGATCAAGCTCTGTGGGATATCAAGGGTAAATACCACAATGCACCGGTGCATGAACTCCTTGGAGGCGCTGTTCGAAATAAAATTAAAGTTTACTCATGGATCGGTGGAGACAGACCGGATGATGTTGCAAAAGCAGTTTTAGAGAAAAAAGCACAAGGATTTTCAGCCATTAAAATGAATGCGACTGAAGAATTGCAATATATTGATTCCTATGAAAAAGTTGATGCTGTTGTTGAGCGTCTAGAGGCTATTAGAAGAGCAGTTGGCAATAACTTTGGGATTGGAATTGATTTCCATGGAAGAGTTCACAAGCCTATGGCAAAAGTGCTCGCAAAGGCAATTGATCCTTATAGATTAATGTTTATTGAAGAACCGGTGCTTTCAGAAAATTTAGAAGCTTTAAAGGAAATTGCTAATTATACTGCTACCCCAATCGCAATTGGTGAAAGATTATACAGCAGATGGGATTTTAAGAATATATTATCTGGTGGTTATGTAGATATTTTGCAACCGGACCTATCACATGCGGGTGGAATAACAGAGTGTCGTAAGATCGCAACGATGGCTGAAGCTTATGATGTGGCAATTGCCCCACATTGTCCTTTAGGACCGATTGCTCTTGCTGCATGTCTTCAATTGGATGCAGTTAGCCACAATGCTTTTATTCAAGAGCAAAGTCTAGGGATTCATTACAATAAAGGAAATGATATTTTAGATTATTTAGTGGACCCGGAAGTCTTTAAATATGAGAATGGGTTTGTGGATATTCCCAAGGGATCAGGACTCGGTATAGAAATAAATGAGGAAAGAGTCATTCAAGCCAGCAAAGAAAGTCATAATTGGAAGAATCCCATTTGGAGACACGAAGACGGTAGTGTTGCTGAATGGTAACGATAACAGAGGAGAACGCTTATGGAAACAATTATGTCAAAGATGAACAAGGATAATGCTGTTATAGGACCATTCGTTAAATCACCCGATCCAGCAATAATTGAATTGATTGCTTTGTCTGGCTTTGATTTTGTTATTATTGATTGTGAACATGGACCACTCGATATGCTTACAGCTCAGAACCTGATACGGGCTGCTGAATCTAGAGGTTTGACTGCGATCGTTAGGGTTTCTGAAAATAACCCTTCATTAATATCAAGAGCACTTGATATTGGTGCTGCAGGTGTTCAAGTTCCTCAAATAAGCTGTAGAGCTGATGCAGAGGCAGTAGTAAAAGCTTCAAAGTTTTCACCAATCGGTGAAAGAGGTGTTTGCAGATTTGTTCGAGCGGCTGATTATAGTAGCAAAGAGAGAAACAGTTACTTTGAATCAGCAAATGATAAGACCATGATCATTATACACATCGAAGGAATAGAAGGTGTGGAGAACATAGATGATATTTTAGAAGTTGAAGAAATTGATGTTGTTTTTATTGGACCCTACGATTTATCCCAATCCGTTGGGCTTTCTGGACAAGTTGATCATCCACATGTTGAAGAATTGATGAAATCCGTTGTAAACAAAGCTCTAAAAAAAGGAAAATCTGTAGGTACTTTTGTGGATAATGATATTGCTGCTAAAAAATGGAGAGCACATGGTGTGAAGTACATTTCCTATTCAGTGGATATGGGTATGATTTATGATAAATTTAAAGAAGTTGTAGATCAATTTAATGATTAGTTAATTAAGTGACGTCAACATTTGGCGTCTTTTTATTTTTTTGAAAGTTCCCTCCATTTTCTCACTTTACTCATGGAAAATGAGAGTAGAATAAAACTGATGATGGTGCCTCCTCAAATATTTCCAACATCAGTATATGCAATTTGTGATAAACTATATATGAGATATCTCATACTGGAGGTTAATATGAAGGTAAGTTTCAAGCATCAGCTCAAAATTCAATACAGTCGTGTGATTGAAGCTCTATCTTTGTTGTGTGCTCTAGGTCATACTTCTCATCATGAAGCAATACATGAATTTAGTGAATACGATGACTTAAAGTCAAATTACATCTCTTTTTTTGAGCTGCTTAAAAAACTACCCAATAAGCGTTTTACTTGGTTGGAGTTTGCTTTGGTTTCAATGGAGAGGGATCACATTGATGGTTTAATACGTGATATTAGAAGTTGTTCCTCAGAGAGACAATTGGTTTTTTTTCTTGAACATGAGATTGATGAACTTGATGCAAGCAGATTTTTATCTTCAAATGCAGAAGTGGAAATATATGCTAAACAGTGGGGGTTCGATGATAGTCTTGTTGAACTGATCTCCTCGTTCCCTAAAGTAATGGATTTGTTCTGTGAGGTTTTACATGTTCTTGATGGGCACGAAGCATTCAATAAAAAGTTTGATGAGCTTGTTCAAGCAGCTTCATACGATGAACTTCTTAAGACCTTTTCAGAGGGGACAACAGATAGACATCCATTGTCGTTTGCACAAGAATTGATGGGAAAACCATTTTGGAATATTGCGGATTATGTGAACTATGAGTTTATACCAGTATATTATGTCAGTCCATTTTCCATGAGATTGATGGACGATCAGACCATGATTTATATACAAGGTCTTCAAAAGGTGAAGAGAAATCCTGAAGAACATTTGGATAGCATTCTTGACCCACTTAAGAGCATCTCGGATGCCACACGGCTAAAAATACTTAGGATGCTTTACATGCATCCGATGTATGGGAAAGAAATCTCAGACGCTCTGAACCTTACAACCCCAACGGTTTCACATCACCTAGACGCTCTAAATCAACAGGGTTTGGTGAACGTTGAAAAGGTTAAACAAATCAAATATTTCAGTACGAACTATACACTTTTAAGTCGAAAACTCGACGATGTCACAAGGTACGTCAAAGAAAAATAAACTCTCCAATCTGGAGAGTTTTTTTATTGTTAAATTTACTTTTGTACTATTGACATAAAGTGAAATAATAGTTATATTAGACGTGTATCTAATAAGATGTATATCTAATATAAAAAGTGAGGTGCTCTATGTTGTCAAATACATATCCTGTTATTTCAGTTAAGGATTTGAGAAGAACCTATACCGCTAAAATTGGAGTGATG